>JASMKO010000073.1 GCA_030749225.1 Verrucomicrobiota bacterium | reverse complement strand
TCACCTACGACTCGAGTTGGCGGCAGGAGCCGCAGCAGGGCAAGGTGCTGGTCTCTTTTGATGGCGGTGATCCGGCTGTATTGCTGGAGCTGACTCCCGAAACCCCGACTGCCTACAACGAGACAGTCACTCTCGCGCTTGGCAATCCGGCCGGAGCCACGAGTGCGGTCATCACTTGGGATCATCAGGGCCACAACAACTGGTGGTGGGCCATCGACAACGTTCGCGTCTTTGCCAAGAAGGTGTTGCCTGATGGTTACTACTTCATGGAGAACTTTGACGATCTGGAGCTTGGTCCGTTTGTCTCCGACAGCGAGTCGGGTGGTGACGGTACCGACTGGACTGCCACTGCTCCTGCAGACTGGGTGCAGGCCACCGGCGAAGGCCACGGCCCGACTGCCGGCGGTGATGCCGTGGTCGAGTTCGACGGCTGGACATTCCTTGATCCGGTCTCGTGGAATGCCACTGCCGGTCAGGATCGCGCACAATTCACCAAGGGCACCGGTGTGGTGGCTGTGGGTGACTCGGATGAGTATGACGACAAGGCTGACGCCAAGTTCAATGCGTCCCTGTCCACACCTGCAATTGACATATCGGGTGCCGCGGCCAGCTCTTTACTGCTGACCTATGACTCGAGTTGGAGGCAGGAGCCACAGAGTGGCAAGGTGCTGGTGAGCTACGATGGTGGTGAAGCGGTGACGCTGCTTGAGCTGACGCCGGACACACCAACCGCCTACGACGAGAGCGTCGAGTTGGAGCTCAGCAATCCCGAGGGGGCCTCGAGCATGGTCATCACATGGGATCATCAGGGTCACAATAACTGGTGGTGGGCGATCGACAACATCGCCGTCAAGGCCAAGCCGGCCGGGCCGGGTCCGGACGATCCGGCGGTCGTCACCGACAAGGCAACCTACCTGAGCGGTGAGGCGATTGTCGTCAACTTCAGGAACGGCGAGGGCAATCCCAAAGATTGGGTTGGTCTGTACCGTCCAGACATGACACCGGGCGAGGTCGGCAGTCTAACCTGGGCCTATGTGAGCGGCAGCACGACGGCCGGTGAGGGCCTGACAGAAGGCGCAATTACGTTTGCCGGCGGCTTGACTGCTGGCAGCTATGTTGCACGATTCTTTATCAACGATGGCTACACCCAGATTGCCGAAGTGGCTTTCACCGTGGTGGATCCTCCGAGTGTTGCAACCAGCCGGGCCAAGTACGCGGCTGGATCGCCGATTACGGTTAACTTCAGTAGCGGCCCTGGTAACCCCAAGGACTGGATCGGCCTTTACCGTCCGGATATGACACCGGGTGAGGTAGGCAGCCTGAAGTGGGCCTATGTAAGCGGTAGCCAAACCGCTGGTGATGGTCTGACCGATGGTTCAGTTGTTTTGGAAGGGCTTGAAGTCGGTGATTATTTCGCCATTTTCTTTGAGAACGACGGATACGGCCAATTGGCCAAGACTTCGTTCAGCGTCGTTTCTGAGGACGGAATTTTCTTTGCTGAAAATTTCGACAGCCTGGAACTGGGTCCATTCGTCTCCGACAGTGAGTCGGGTGGGGATGGCACAGACTGGACTGCGACAGCACCCGAGGGTTGGCTTGTCGCGTTTGGTGATGATCACGGTCCGACAACCGATGGAGATGACGTGATCGAGTTTGACGGATGGACATTTGTTGATCCGGTATCATGGAATGCAACTGCCGGTCAGGAAAGAGCCCAGTTCACGAAGGGCACGGGCGTTATTGCTGTTGGTGATTCCGACGAATACGACGACAAGGTCGATGCCAAGTTCAACTCGTCGCTTTCTACCCCGGCGATTGATATCACTGCTGCTGAGGCGGGTTCGTTGGTGCTGACTTACGACTCAAGCTGGCGTGCGGAACCGCAGCAAGGCAAGGTGCTGGTGTCTTTTGATGGCGGCGATGCGGTTACACTGCTCGAATTGACCCCGGACAGCCCAACTGCCTACAACGAGACGGTTTCGCTGAATCTGGACAACCCGGCCGGAGCCAAGACAGCCGTTGTTACCTGGGATCATCAGGGCCATAACAACTGGTGGTGGGCCATTGATAATATCATGGTAACTGCCGGTGGCGGGGGAGATGTTACAGCCCCTGCACTCAGCATCGTGAACAACGGTGACGGCACAGTGACGGTGACGTTCGAGGGTAGGCTTCAAGGAGCACCGACCGTCAACGGTCCGTGGGCCGATGTGGAGGGAGCGGTCAGCCCGCAGGTCATTCCGGTCGACCAGGCAATGCAGTTTGGCCGTGCGGTGAAGTAAGGTTTATGACCTACTTGGAGACACACAATTAAAAGTGTTCGACAGTCCCGGTGGCGCGAATGCATCGCCGGGGCTGTTGTTCTTTTTTTCGAGGCATGAGATTGATCGACAAAATAGCATTTGGACTGCTCCTTGCCGGTGTCCTGGTTTCGACAGGGTGTGGTGGCGACAGTTACCCGACCGAAATGTCCCTTGAGGATGCACCGGAAACCATTGCCGAGGCGTTCAAGGACGAAAAAAACCCCAACATCAAGGCTATGGCCACCCAGGCGACACAACTGCTCAAGGCCAGGAACTACACCGGCGCACATGGCATTCTGAAGCAGTTGATGTCTCTTCCTGACTTGAACCCGGATCAGCGAGATTTGATCGCTGGTGGGATGATGGCGGTGGCTGAGAATCTCAACAAGGCCGCTGAACAGGGAAACGCAGCGGCGGGTCAGTACCTGAAAATGCAGAGCTTTGGAAAGTAACGCATCAATACCATTTAATTCCTTTGCGTTTAGCCTGGCGTGGGTTGCGCTGCTTCCGGCCTGCCAAAACCCGGATCATATTATTCAGGCGGCCCGGTTTGGTGACCTGCAAAAGTTGATCGATTGCATCGAGTCCGGTATTCCGGTGGATCATGCAGATCCGGTGGGGGAAACTCCACTTTTTCATGTCATTGGCGCCGGTTCTGAGAAGGCTTTCGAGTTGCTTTTGGCAAATGGCGCGAATGTTCAGCTTCGAGATGACCAGGGCAACACGACGCTCCACAAGGCGGTCAACTTTGGCCGCAGGGAGTTTGCCTTTCAGTTGATTGAAAGGGGTTTGGACATGAATGCCACCAACAAGGTCGGTGCCACCGCATTGCACTACGCTGTGAGGTCCGGCAACTTGAGCATGGTGGAATTTCTGATTGAAAAGGGGGCCGGAGTTGATGTGAAGGATGCGGATGGCAATTCTCCGGCGGGAGTGGCTAAAGCCATGAGCAGGCAGGAAGGTCTCAGTGGCCCGATGGGGCGGGCGATTTCAGAAAAACAGATCAATAAAATCATTTCAGCATTAACTAATCCAACCACAGACAAATGAAGACGAAACGAGTAACAAAGGGACTGAAGGGCTTCACCCTGATCGAATTACTGGTGGTCATCGCTATCATAGCGATTTTGGCGGCATTGCTGCTGCCAGCGTTGGCCGGAGCAAAGGAAAAGGGAAAACAAGCGTACTGCACCAACAGCCTGAAACAATTGGAAATTATTTTCCATATGTACGAGGACGACAATGAGGGTTGGTTGCACCACACCCCAGGAGGAAGCCCTCCCAATCACGGTAAATGGTATATGAACCCTCGAATGAAGGCAGCCCGGAAACTGATTGGTCAGACCGCTACCCGATGGGCGGATCCAAATAGTGGTGATGCCTATTGGGGATTGGCCTATTATAAATATGCCGGAGGAAACATTCGGCTTTGGCGTTGCCCCGCTGCCAAGACATCCGACGAATGGAGAGAGGATGGGCTGAAGTATGGTGCTGACTTTTGGCTGGACGCCTCATATGGCATCAATGGCCAGTTTTTCAATTATGGTTCAGACAACAGGCCGAGGACACGTCGGCCAAGAAAGAGATCGGATCTCGTTGATGCGAACCAGACCATAATTATTCAGGACGCTGGCGAACAGAAAATGGATGGTGGGCCGAGTGACAATTTGGCTGCCAATGGGGGCTCCGAAAATTTAACGCAATGGAAATACAGTCTGGCCCCGCTTTATCCGGATGTGGATTGGGTTTCTGAGTGGTTCAGGCACGGCAATGGCAAGCCATATGGAGCAGCCTGTCAGACCTTGTGGGCTGATGGCCATGTAAGTCCTATTCGATACACGAAGGATTGTGGCAGGACTACACAACAAGGTGGAGGCCCTGATTTTATGACCAACATTCATTGGTACAGGGGTACACCGCTTTAGACTAATCTGTGATACTTCCTCCATACCAGTGAAAATTCGAACTCATGCAGGGAGAAACAGGGCAATCCATGCCCAAGCCGGTGCGTTCACGCTGATTGAACTGCTGGTGGTCATCGCGATCATTGCCATCCTGGCCGCCCTTTTGCTGCCGGCATTGTCGCGTGCCAAGGAGCAGGGGAAGTCGGCCTACTGCATGAACAGCCTGCACCAGATCGACATTGCGATGAAGCTTTACGAGGAGGATCACGATGGCTGGCTGCATCACAGCACGGCCGGGCAGCCTCCCAACCACGGCAAGTGGTATATGAATCCGCGCATGAAATCGGCCCGGCGCGTGATCGATGACCCCAACAGCTCGGATGCCTACTGGGGCGTCGCTTATTACGCCTACGTTGGCAAACAGGTCCGTCTCTGGCGTGATCCGGCTGCAAAGGTGATTGATGAATGGCGTTGGGACTACAAGTTTTCCCCTGATTTTTGGCTGGACGGTTCCTACGGCATCAACGGCCGTTTTTTTACAGCTGTCCGCCGGGAAACGCCCACCGCAGTGCGGCCCCGTCGTCGTTCGGAACTGATGGCACCCGCGGAGACGATCATCGCGCAGGACGCTGCCGAGCATCGACTCGAGGCTGATGGTACCGCCACGAGCAACGATGCACTGGGTTGCAATCCGGGTGTTAAGCAGAATCTCGGTGAATGGAGGTTAAGCGGCCGATGGGGCCTGTACTATCCGGAGTACGAGATCATACAGGAATGGTTTCGGCATGGGAAAAACAACACCGTTTGGGGAGATGGGCATGTTTCCAGCATTCCAATCACCGATAGTGCAGAGAAGTACATGGGCTCAATCCACTGGTACACCGGCTTGCCGAGATGACGGCCGGCGTTGCCCATGCCGATGGCGTCCACCCCGAGCGCCCTGTCGGATAACTGCCTTAAGTGGGCGTAATTTAAAGCACTTGGCCAAGCACACTCACCCCGCACCTCATTTTACGGGAATGGGACTTAGCCTTGCCGCGATTAACCTATTTTGGAGAGCGTAACCGTCAATGAACGAGTGTACCGCCTGCCGGCCCGGCCGGTGGCGGTCATCTGTGCGGATGGGTGTGCCGGGGAGTACCTTGCGCTTGGGTTTGCCCACGGGGAACTGCCCCGCTTGGCCAAGCTCGCGGCGAACGGCTACTGCGGACAGGCGCGGGGCGCGCTGCCGTCGTTCACCAACGTGAACAACTGCGCCATGGTGACCGGTACGCCGCCGTCGCAAACAGGCATCGGGGGCAATTACATCATCGATCCGGATACCGGCGAGGAGGTGATGACCAATTCCTCCCGCTTTCTCCGCAACGACACCCTCCTCGCTGCCGCCTCGGCCGCCGGCCGCAAGGTCGCCATGGTCACGGCCAAGGACAAGCTGCGTGAGCTGCTCTCCAAGGGCATGGACGGCATTGCCGTGTCCGCTGAGAAGGCCGACGAGGTGAGCCTTGAGGTGAACGGCATCGACGACATCGAATCGCTCGCCGGCCCGAAGCCGTCTATCTACTCGGGTGAGGCTAGTCTGTATGCGCTGCGTGTTGGCGTGGAGTTGCTCGCAACCGGGAAGGCCGATTTTCTGTATTTGTCGCTCACCGACTATATGCAGCACAAATACGCGCCGGAGGCACCAGAGTCGCGCGAATTTTACCGTGGCATCGACGCCGAGGTTGGGAGGCTGCTCGATCTCGGCGCTGTTGTTGGCATCACTGCCGACCATGGCATGAACGCCAAGTGCAACGCTGCCGGGGAGCCCAAAGTCATTTATCTCGAGACTGAACTGACCCGTGAGTTTGGCGACGGCTGCCGTGTCATCTGCCCGATTACCGATCCGTATGTTGTCCATCACGGCGCGCTGGGCTCGGCGGTGACTGTTTATCTGCCGGATAGTCTTGATCGCGAAACCGCCGCTAACTGGATTGCTGCGCTGGAAGGGGTCTCCGAGGTGCATACGCGCGAATCGGCCGTGTCCAAGCTCGAGTTGCCGGGTGACCGGATCGGAGACCTGTTCGTCCTCTCCGGGCGCGACTGGGTGATCGGCCGGACGCCAGGACATCACGACCTTGGCAAACTGGAGGGCACACTTCGTTCGCACGGTGGGCGTTACGAGGAGATGGTGCCGTTTCTCATCTCCGAACCGCTCAATGCCGAGTATGCCGCCTTGGCCAAGGGCGACCCACGAAACTTCGATATCTTTGATTTCGTCTGCAATGGAATCCAGTCATGAGCCAAGCCTCCGACATCACCAGTCAGCTACCTCTCGCTTGGCCAAGCTACATTGCAGGTGAACCGGTGCAGACTGGTGACCTGCTTGAGGTGAGCTACCCGTGGGACGGCTCGCTGTCCGGTACGCTCCCAAAAATCACGTCGGAGCAGCTCGAGCAAGCCATCCAGGCTGCGTTTGGCCAAGTGCAAACACCGACCAAAAATGAGCGTTACGAAATCCTTATGCGCGCTCGCGATCTCTTGGCCAAGCGGGCCGACGAGTTCGCCAACCTGATTCGGTTGGAGTCCGGGTTGTGCATGCTTGAGACCCGTTATGAGGTTGGCCGTGCGCAGGAGGTGTTCAAGTTCGCCGCCGCCGAGGCATTGCGCGACGATGAGAGCATCTTCTCCTGTGACGCCGCGAAGAATGGTGCGGCACGAAAGATTTTCACCCTGCGAGAGCCGTTGAGCCTGGTCGCGGCCATCACGCCGTTCAATCATCCGCTCAATCAGGTGGCGCACAAGCTGGCCCCGGCGATCGCGGCCGGTGTGCCGGTGCTGCTTAAGCCGTCCAGCAAGACGCCGTTAACGGCCATCCGCCTCACCGAACTGCTCTATGAAGCCGGCCTGCCACCGGCGATGCTCAGCACGTTTGTTGGCGATCGAAAAACCATCACCGAGGCGTTGGTGCGCGATCCGCGGGTAGATCTGGTCACCTTCACCGGTGGCACCGGTCCCGGCAAGCACCTCACCACAATCGCCGGCTACAAGAAACTCTGCCTCGAGCTGGGAGGCAATGCGCCGCTCATGGTACTTCGCGATGCTAACCTCGACTTGGCCTCCACGTTGGCGACCGAGGGATCGTTCCGTAATTCCGGCCAGCGCTGTACTGCCGTCAAGCGCATCTTGGTCGAAGAGACGGTGCTCGAGGAATTCACGAATAAATTCGTGGCCAAGGCCAGGGAGTTTACCGTGGGTGATCCCGCCGACGAGGCAACACGCATCGGCACCGTTATCGATGAGTCGGCGGCCATCGTGCTGGAGGAGCGTGTGGCCAAGGCGGTCGCTGCAGGGGCGGAGGTGCTGCTAGGCGGCAACCGCAACGGCGCGCAGCTCGAGCCGACCATCATTGCCAACGTGCCGCGCGATGCTGAGATGGTTTGCGAGGAGTCGTTCGGGCCGCTCGCGCCGATCATGCCGGTGCGCGACCTTGACGATGCCATCGCCCTGGCCAACGCCTCCGATTTCGGCCTCTCCTCCGGCGTGGTGACCAACGACATGGCCGCCGCCATCCGTGTGGTCAAGGAACTGAAAACCGGCGCGGTCAATGTCAACCAGGTGCCGGGATTCCGTATGGAAAGCTCGCCGTTCGGCGGCGTGAAGGATTCCGGGCTTGGGATCAAGGAGGGCGTCATCGAGGCGATGAAGTTCATGACCACGACCAAGACATTTTCCCTGCCATGGTGAATGAGCGCGACACCCAGTATCTGCTGCTGACCCCCGGACCGTTGTCGACGACGCGGACGGTTCGCGAGGCCATGATGCAGGAACACTCCACGTGGGATGTCGATTACAACAGCATCGTCCAGTCCATCCGAGAACGATTGGTTCGCCTCGCGACCGACGACGCTGCCCGCCACACCGCTGCGCTGATGCCCGGGAGCGGCACCTTCGCCGTCGAGTCGGTGGTCGGCTCGGTGATCCCGCCCCACGGCAAATTGCTTGTGCTCAACAATGGCGCCTACGGGGCACGCATCTTGAAGATTTCGCAAATGCTCGGGATTGATACGGTCGAGCTTGGCCAGGCGGAAATCGAATCCACCGACCTTGGCCAAGTGGAACAGAAACTGGCCGGTGACGCTGCGATCACGCACGTTGCGATGGTGCATTGCGAGACGACCACCGGGATGCTCAATCCTGTGGAGTCAGTCGGCGAAATTGTCCGGCGCAACGCCCGGGAGTTCATCCTCGACGCGATGTCATCTTTCGGCGGCATCCCGATGAGCATGGAATCCACTGGCGCGCACTACCTCATTTCCTCGGCAAACAAGTGTGTGCAGGGCGTGCCGGGCTTTGGCTTTGTCGTGGCTGACCGCCCCACGCTGGAGGCGACCAAGGGTTGGGCGCGTTCACACAGCCTCGATCTGTTCGACCAATGGCGTGAGATGGAAACCAAGGGTGGCAAGTGGCGTTTCACTTCACCGACCCATGTCGTGAGCGCCTTCGCCCAGGCGCTTGATGAACTGGATACCGAGGGCGGCGTCGAGGTTAGGTACGCGCGCTATGCTGCCAACCAAAAAACGATGGTGGAGGGCATGCGGAAGATAGGCTTTCGTACGCTGATCCCGGACGAGGTGCAGTCGCCGATCATCACCTCCTTTTACTATCCCGATGCTGTCGAATTTGAGTTTCAAATTTTTTACGACGCACTCAAGGCACGCGGCTTTGTCATTTACCCTGGCAAGGTGTCTAACGCGCAATGCTTCCGCATCGGCACCATTGGCGATGTTCATCCGGAGGATATGACCGAGTTGGTCGGCCACGTCTCGGAGGTGCTTGAGACGATGGGAGTCAGCCTCGCTGTTGCGAGTTAGCGTTCATTATGACGAATAGTAGTGCTCCCAGATTTCTGGTCATCGACGGTTACACACGGGCCGCTCGTGACGAGTTGCAGTCTGGTGGCGCCAGCGTTGCTGCCGACCTTTACATTGGTATGCTCAAGCGATGCGGCCCGGCCGGAACCGAGTGTGACGTGATTTTTCCGGCCGACTCCGGCGTGAGCCTGCCGGTTGGTGCTTCGGTGCGGGATTACGACGGTGTGGCGTGGACCGGGTGCAGTTCCTGCGTGTTTTCCGGCAAGCCAGATGTGGCGTTGCAGATTGAGTTTGCCCGGGAATGCTATCGACAAGGCGTACCGGCGTTCGGGAGTTGCTGGGCGGCACAGATCGCCGTTGTGGCCGCCGGTGGCGAGGTGGCGCTCAACCCGAACGGACGCGAGATGGGAATCGCCCGGGAAATCAAGCTCACTGACGAGGGCCGCGCGCATCCGCTCTACGAGGGTAAGCCGTCATTGTTTGACGCCTTCACGAGTCACGACGACGAGGTCACCGTGCTGCCGACCGGGGCGACTGGGCTTTCCGGCAACGACTTCACCCGCATACAGTCGGTCGTGGTGAAGCACGAAGGCACAGAGTTTTGGGGATTGCAGTATCATCCCGAATACAACCTGCACGAGATGGCTCGGCTGATGTTTTGCCGGATCGAGAAACTGGTGCGGCTCGGATTCTTTGCGGATGCCTCCGCTGGCCTGGCTCACATCGACCAGTTGGAGGCGCTTCACACTGACCCGTCGCGGGAGGACATCGTCTCGGCGCTGGATATCAAGCCCGATGTGATGGACGAGTCATTGCGGACGATTGAGGTGCGTAACTGGATTACCCACCTTGTCCTGCCCAACATGGGTCGGTAGGCCAGACATCAGTTTCAGCCGTTTAGCTGCTCGATTGCGGCATCCAGTTCGTCGAACGACTCGCAGACCGCCTCGGCGGTGGTGTCGGTCTTGTCCACGTCGCGCGAGGCGGTGAACAGGATCGCTTTCATGCCAAGCCGCTGCGGCCCCTTGACATCGTTGTGGTCGCGGTCGCCAACGTGCAGCATTTCACCAATCTCGACGCCAAGCTGACTTGCCGCCGAGTCGAACATCGAACGGTGCGGCTTGCTGTGGCCGACCTCGTCGGAGAAGGCGAAGCCGCTGAACGGCTTCGCCAAGCCGTGGTTTTCAAGCAACTGCCGCAGGCACCTCCCTGGCGAAACGATGGCGTCCGAGACGATACAAAGCTTGTAGCGCTTGGCCAGGCGCTCAAGCACCGGCGCTGCGCCGGGCATGGTGTCCGGCGGAATCTCGACCTCCATCTCCTCGTGAGCCCGGACGACGGCGTTGAACGCAGCCTCCCGCAACTCGCGGCCAAGCCCCTTGAGGATGACGTGCAGCCGCTCGGCGATGGGCCACGTGATATGGTGCTCCTTCCAGGTCTTGTTGAAGGCCGCATCGCCGACGTTGTAGGCGAGATGAACCGTCTCCAAATCAATCGGCTGCTCGGCGTTCAGCGCTTCCCATAGGAGATGCCGCCGCTCGTCAAATTTCGAGCGCAGGCCGCGCTCGGCCCGCTTGGCTTCGTCCGAGTCATCCACGACCAGTGTGTCCCAAAGGTCAAACGTAATTGCCTTGATGGTTCCCATGCTAATAAAGAATCCATGCGCTGGGCTGGTCGGAGGCCTGGCCGAAGCTGACGATGGCGCCGGTGTCGGTGCTAACCAGCAGTGCGCCGTTGGCTACGGCGAGGCCGAGGGCCCGGCCCGGCACCGTGCCGCTCCACAGTACGCGGCCGTTGGCGGCGTTGAGGGCGCTCACCTTGTCGTGGCTACCGACGAACAGCGTCTTGCCTGCCAACGCCAACGCGTTGCCTGCCTCGACAGTCTGGCTCCAAAGTGTCCGCCGGTTACTGCGTGTCATCGCGCTCACTTTGTTTGAGGTGAGCAGGAACATCGCTTGGGCATCAACGATCATGTCCAGTGCGTCCGTGTGCGAGGCGACCTTGTCGCCGGACAAACCGGTCTCGGTGAGCACGCCGCCGCTGCGATCTGCTGGTCCGTGGAAGATGCGGTTGTCGGCCAGCAGCACAAATGATCCCATGCCGTTGCCCTTCGCAAACTGTCCAAGCCGTTTCCCGGTGCGCCGGTCGAAATAAAACGGCGTGCTACGTCCGCCCGGCATGTAGATGCGTGAGTTGGAAAGCAGCATGTAGCCCTGGAACGAGCCCTTGTTGAGGTGATGCTGTTTCCAGTGCTGCCTCCCGGTCGCCTTGCCGGTAAGCGCGTTCACGGCGCTCATGTAGACGCCCTCGTGCGGAAAGAAACCGGAGGTGAAGTAGGCCGTGCCGCCGTCCACCGCGATCGAACTGCGCACGCTCCAAGGCGAGACCAGCCGGCCGTCGTTGGGGACAAGCGTGTTTTTCTCGCTGGCGGCGGTGTGGCTCCAGATCAGTTTACCCGTGGCAGCGTCGAGGCAGTAGGCGGTGCCGTCGTCCGAGC
This sequence comes from Verrucomicrobiota bacterium, assembly GCA_030749225.1. Classification (GTDB taxonomy): domain Bacteria; phylum Verrucomicrobiota; class Verrucomicrobiia; order Limisphaerales; family UBA1096; genus UBA1096. The sequence continues at coordinate 91,586 of JASMKO010000073.1, read as the reverse complement.
CGGCATAGACGCGACCATTGTCAATAGACGGCGCAAACCGCACCGGGCCATCGGTGAAAAACACCCATCTTTCCTTCCCGCTGTAGGCATCGAGGCAGTGCACCGTGTGCTCGGCGGAGGAGCCGTAAAACACGCGATCACCGACGGCTGTGGCGTGGTAGGCGTGGTCGTAGGCCAGCCGGTGAACGAGCGGCTTGCGTGACTGGGGGGAGATGTAGAAATCAAATTTGGCTGGCTTGGCCCAGGCGGGGGAGGGCGGCTGCGCCGGGATCATTTGCCACCGCTTGGCCAACGGCAGCTTGAGCGTCTCGGCGCTGATGGCACTGCGCTGGTTGTCGTGCCGATATGACGGCCAGTCGGCGGCGCTTGGCCAAGCGAGTGCCGTCGCCAAGCTGGTCAACAAAACTGTGGCCCGCATCGTCATCTTCTCGTGAATCCGATTGAGGTTTGAATGGGGTAGCGGCAGCGGCAGCCGGAACTGGCCGTGGGCGAGAGGATCATGCCGTTGCCGGAGATGAGCGAGAGCCAGCAGCTTGACCGCGAGCCGACCATCAGCCGCCGCCGGTTGGTGTCCAGGTCCCAAAAATACATCGAGCCCTTGTCGTAATCCCAGTTGATGTAATGCACCGTGTTTTTCGAGGCGGACATCGTGCTGCATCCGCCGCGTTGCGGCAGGCCGCGATGCACGGTGCTACCGTTCGACAGGCGATAGCCGTATGGCTCGACGATTACCGCGTCCCCGACAATCACCGGATGGTACATGTGGCCGCCGTGATGGTTTCGGTTCCACGAGTGGTTCTTTGACCAGACCTTGCTGCCGTTGCGGGTGGAAAAGGCGTCCAAGTAATAGCGGCTGGTGGTGTAGCTGAGGATCAGCCGGTCCCCGGTCTGCGCGAGGAAGAACACGACCGGGTAGGGCGACTTGTTGACGGTGATCGACTTGCTCCAGACCTTGGCACCGGTCTGCTGGTTGAGCGCCACAAGCCGCAGGCTCGACCACAGGCTGCTCGAGTCGATGCGGCTGGTTGACTCGTTCCGGATGCTCGACGAGTTCGACTCGACGAAGTACACCCGCCCGCCGCCGATGGCGATCGTGGTATTGATGATTTTACCGCCGCGATACTCCCATTTTTTTCGGCCGCTCTGCTTGTCGATGGCGAACAGGTTGTCGCTACAAACCTTGGCTGTATCCTGCGTGCCCGTGGAGTCGTACCAGTAGGGCGTCCCTTTGAACTTCGTGTACTCCGAGCCGGGCTTGACGCTGCTGCCAAACAGCAGGTTACCGTCGTTGGCGATGTAACCCCAGTTGGCCGCGTCGGTGCTGACCACCGGAAAGTTTCGGAGCAACTGCCCGGTTTGGCCGTCGAACCGGTAGGCGCGGTCGCGCATCGCGACGAATAGCGACGAGTCGTCTGCGCACATGTTGCTGCCGTCGCGCGGCGTGTTGACACGCCGCAGTTCGCTCGGGAACTCGTAATTCCAGAGGATCGTTCCGTTGAAGGCGTCCTGCCCCCAGATGCGGTTGTCGCCTTGCACATAAAGGAACCCGTTGCTGGTGAGCGGCGGCGGGTTCCGCCCCTGCCGGTCGATCATGCCGCGCGCGCCCGGTTTGCCGAACCATTGCAGGGCCATCCGGCGGCCGTTGACGATCTCGTCGCCGCTGTTGGAGGTCTGCGCGGCGGTGCCGTAGGTGTGCGTCCATTTGCCGGCGCCATCGAGCGGCTTACGCTTGGCCAAGATCAGTTCACCGCTGACCTTGGTGGTGGTTGCCTCGGCCAGCGCCGAGCCGGCGACGAGCTTCGTCAGGCCGCTTTGCGGCAGACCGCCCAGCGCGAGTACGCCGCCGCTTGGCCGGAGGACGCGCAGCAATTCCGCGCGGTCGCCGGGCAGCTTGCCCTCGTGTAACAGCTCGCTCGACACGGCCAGATTGAACAGGTTGTCCGTGTGCTCCAGCTTGGCTAACGGCCGGTGCTGGATCGTCACCCGCATGCCGTAAATGCCGGCTCGCCGCAGCGCCGCCCGGGCGCGTGCCGCCTCGCCGGCGTCGGTGGTCACGCCGATCACGGTCAATTCGGTGCGTTTGGCCAAGGCGAACGCCAGGCGCCCCTCTCCACAGCCGTAGTCGATCGCGTAGCCCTTGCGAATACCGGTGGCTGCGAGGATCGCTTCGGCGGCCGCGCGGCTCTTTCGCATCCGCCCGTCCTCTGCGTACGGCGACTCGACGCCGGTAATGTCCGGCCGCGTATAGTTGAAGTCGGACTCACCAGTTGATGGGGCAAGCCACTGGGTCTGCCCGTCCTGCTCGACGCCGACTGAGTAATGATATGTGGCACCGGGAACGATACCGGGAATCGCAGCCTCGTGCTGCCGTGTTTTCTTCGGCAGCTCGATGCGGTGTTGCAGCGTTGCCGTCGTGCCGTACGCGAGGCGCGTCGGCATTGGCTTGGCGGTTTCCCACCGGACAACCGCTTCGCCCGGCGATGTGAAAGCCAGGTACGGCCCTGTGCTCAACTCGCGGTTGGTCACGACGGCCGGCGGCTTGGGCCGGGCGGTGTGGCTGCCCCGGGTGCGGTTGTAGCGGTTGCGAACCTGCTGGCTCGTGAGCGCGCGATTGTAGAGGCGGACTCCGGAGATGAAGCCTTCCAGCGGATAAAACTCGTTGTCATCCAGGTAACAGCCGATGACGTATGTGGCCGGCGAGTAGTCGATAGATCCCCGGCGTTTGCTGCTGCTGCCGCGCTCGACACCGTTGACATAGATACGCATCCGCGACCCATCGTAGGTGCCAACGACATGATACCATCGGCCGGTCTGGAACGAGGTCGAGGCGTTCAGGTAGGTGAGGTCGCCTCCGGTAGAGAGCGCAAAGTTGAACTCATCGTTGTTGTAGCCGAGCACCCAGCCTTTCTCGAAACTCCCGTTGTCCTGCAGGCAACCGACGATGCCGCCCCACTCAGCGGGAGAGTTCACGGCTACCCACGCCTCGGCGGTAAGCTTGCTTTTTGGCAGTGACTTGGCCTCCTCCTTGCCGGCCAGTTCGATGTAGGTGTCTGTCCCGTCGAAATAGAGCGCCGGCGGGTTTTGAGTCGGCACCCTCCGCCCATGCAACAGGCCGTCCTCGTTACCGGAGAGGTCCTTCACCGTCGTGATGTCGATGTTGTCCGGTGAGAGCACCCACTCATTCACCGGGCTTTGGGCGGCCCCGGAAACATAGCCAAGCAGAAGCATGACCGTGATAACGAATCCGCTTGGCCAAATTGTTTTTCGTCGGTTCATCTCAGGGGTTCAGGCGGTTCACGATGACGCCGCGGTAAAAGTAGTTGCGCCCGTCCGGGGTCTCGAGGAACGACTGCACGCTGCCGTCGCCTGGCATGTTCTCGAAACCAGGCACGCTCCGCCACCGCCCCTGGGCAAGCGCGGCGCGGCGTTGCAGCGTATATTCGAGGCCGGTCAGCGTCGGGATCGACAGCTTCGTTTTGCCATCGGCTGCTGTACCGATCTTCACGGCAAAGATCGATCCGGGATCGGCCGGGTGCGTCCCGGCGGCGATCTCGTGCGCGTCGCTCGCGCCGTCACGGTCGCTGTCGGCGAGCAGCGGGTAGGAACCGTAGAACTTGGCCTCGTCGAGGTCGTTCATGCCGTCGCCGTCGCTGTCGCGGTCGAGCCCCCACGTCGAGAGGCTAAAGTCGTCGAGGTAACTGTTCGCACCGGCCAAGCGCTTGGCCCCGTGGAAGCGTGTCACTGAGTTGTCCTTGAAGCCGAGCTTCGCCAAGGCCGGTTTGCCGTCCACCCAGACGTCGAACTGCCTGGCCCCGTAGTCGCTGCGGATGGTGAGTCGCGTGAAGCGGTCGCCCTGCAATTCCCCCGCCGTGACGAAGCTGCCGCCACCCGAGCCATTGCCGTCAAGCGCGAGGAGTTTGCCGTCGTGAAACAGCAACACGCTGCTGGCCTTGCCATCGGGGATCCGCCGCGCCTGGCTGATACCGGGATCCTGGATGAACGCGTCAGCCCACAGCACCGGCTCGGGGTTTTCCAGCGTCATCTCGATGACGCAGTCGCCGGTGCGCACCGCCTGGCCACCATGCGCGACTCGGCTGGTCTGCACCTCGGCGTTGCCCTTGGCCACGCGCCACGGGCCGGTCTTCGCCGTGATCGCTCCCGGCAGGAACGCCACCGGCTCGGTCGGCTCGAAGCCGGTCGAGTAGATCACTCCCAGCTTTTGCGGTCGGATGATCTGCGCCTCCGAGACGATTTCGCCGTCGTCGGTTTTTTGCACGAAGACAAACTCGTGATCAACGAACACCGCCAACGAATTAAGCCGGGCTACGACCGCGCTGTCTTCGTTCGGTGTCAGTGCCTTGGTCTGCCATGCCGCCTCGCTACCGGCTTCGCGCCAGCGCAACTCGATCGCGCCATTGGCCGGATCGGCGATCGTGCCGTTGATGACGGCGTGGTCCTCGCCCAGCGCGACAACCGGCTTGGCAGCGAGCACTGGCGGTGTCTGTTCCCGCAGCATGAGGGCATTCAACTGGCCGCCGTTTGGCGACTGGAGGATCACCCGCAGGTCGCCGTCGTTGCCGGTTCGGATGAACTCGTATCGGCAGACATTGCCGCGCACGGCGCTGTCATTGCCGGTGGTCTCGATGGTCGTTGTGCGGTTGAATTGGCCATCAATCGTGACACGCCCCGGCGCTACGACGCTGCGGTTCTCAAACGACGAGATATCCCACAACGTGAATGAAATCGGCTTGGCCGTGCCGCCGGCCGGGTTGCTTGCGAACAAAACCAGTTCGTAATGTCTGGACGGATCGAGTCCGGAAAGATCAATAAAATGAACCTTGCCGGTTGGAAGTGATGTGCCGCCGGAGCAGTTGACCCTATCACCGAAGACGGCACCTGCCTCGGTTGTGGCGGGGGCGTCATTGCCGACTTCCGATTGGCTGGACGGAGAACCGGTTACGGTCAATTTCAGCTGAACTCTTTCGGATTGGCCAGTGGCAAAGTCGATGAGTTTGCCGGTTTTTAAGACTGAGCCGGTACCGGCTTTCAGTTCGGCCGAAGTCGCGCCGATGCGGGTGATGGATTTATCCCGGTGGCTTGGTGAGCCAAAATCGTTGTAGGCCACCCAGCCAGCCAGGGCCGATTGGCCAAGCGCCAACGCACCAAGCAACAGACATCGCTTGGTCAATTGGATGGATTGGCGCATTGGTCGATTCATTGGCTATTCGCCGACGTAGATGTTTTTTACTTCAGTGCAGGCCTCCATCGCGGACATGCCAAGGTCGCGGCCGAGGCCGCTGCGCTTGAACCCGCCGAACGGTGCCTCGGTATGCACGCTCGAGTGGGTGTTGACGCTGATAACGCCGCTCTCGACCCGGCGCGCCACGCGCAGCGCGCGGCTCAGGTTGCTCGACCAGACGGAACCGCTCAAGCCAAAGTTGGTGTCGTTGACTTCGCGCAACATCTCAGCTTCATCGTTGAACGGGCGCAGGCAAACGACCGGTCCGAAAATTTCCTCGCGCCAAGCGCGGTCGCTAGTCTCGACGCCGGTAATTACGGCCGGGTTCAGGTAAAAACCGCTCTCGTCTGGCCGGTCGCCGCCGGATCGAATTTCACAGCCCGCGTCCCGGGCACCGGCGATGAATGACTCGGAGAGCTCGCGCTGCGCCGCGCAGATCATCGGGCCGACCTGGGTGGTCTCGTTTCCCGGGTCGCCGATGTTGAGTGCTTCCGTGGCAGCGACGAATTGATCCACAAACCGGTCGAAGATCGATTGCTCGATGAACATGCGGCTGCGGGCGCAGCAGTCCTGTCCGGTGTTGGCGAAGACGCTCATCGGCGACTCGGCGGCGGCGCGTTCCCAGTTGGCATCGGCAAAGACGATGTTCGGCGACTTGCCGCCCAGCTCGAGTGACACGCGTTTGATGTCGTCCGCAGCCAGTTTCATGATCGTCGTGCCCACCTCGGTCGAGCCAGTGAAGCCGATCTTTCGGACGAGCGGATGGGTGGCCAGCGCGTGGCCGGCTTCCGCGCCGCTGCCGGGCAGCACCTGCAGCACACCGTTCGGCAGGTCGGCTTCCTGCGCCAGTTGGCCCAGCATCAGCGCAGTCAACGGCGTGAGCGATGCCGGCTTGAGGACGACCGCGTTGCCGGCAGCGAGCGCCGGGGCGACTTTCCAGCAGGCGATGAGGAAAGGGAAATTCCAAGGCGTGATTGCGGCGATGACACCCATCGGCTGCCGCAGCGTGAAGTCAAAGCCGCCCCGAGCCACGGGGATCGTTTGGCCGCACAAATGCCCGATCGCCCCGGCGTAATAGTCGAACACCTTCGCGCCGGCATCGGCCTCCCAGCGGGCGTCACCGATCGGCTTGCCAACGTTGCGTGTCTCGAGCTGCGCGATGTTTTCCGTGTTTTCGCGGATGCGCTTGGCCAGGTTGTGCAGCATTTCGGCGCGTTGGCCCGGCGGCAGGTCGCGCCAGCCGGACTCGAACGCTGCCTGGGCCGCTTTGGCCGCTTGGCCTATTTCATCGGCGGTGGCGGAGCTGACCTCGGCGAAGGGCTCCTCCGTTGCCGGGTTGACGATGGCCAAGCGCTTGGCTCCAGAGCCGTCGAGCCATGTGCCGTTGATCAAAAGTTGGGTGGGGAAATCGTTCACAGCGCCTTCAAGAAAAGTTCCTTCAAATCCTCCCGAGTCACCGGCACGGGGTTTGTTTGGTGGCATGGGTCGAGCCAAGCCTGGTCGGCCAGTGCCTCGATGTGTTGTTCCTCCACGCCGACCTCCTCGAGCGACGGCGGCATGCCACAGCGCCGGATGAAGTCGTCGATGAAATGGATCGTCTGATCGTCGGCATCAGCGTCACTGCAGGATACAACGTCGAGCCCGCAGGCGATGCCGATGCGGCGATAGACACCAGGTTGGCGCTGGGCGTTGAAGCGCATGACGGATGGCAGGCAGATCGCGTTTGCCGTGCCGTGGTGCACGCCGCAAATGGCCGAGAGCGGATGCGCCAGCGAGTGGGTTGCGCCGAGATCCTTTTGGAACGCCACGCCGCCCATTGCGGCGGCGACGAGCATCTCCCCGCGGGCGTCGAGGTCGGAGCCGTTGGCGATGGCCGTTGGCAGCGCGTGGATGATGAGCCGGATGCCTTCAAGCGCGATGCCGTCGCACATCGGCTGAAAAATCGGTGAGGTGAACGACTCGATGCAGTGCGTGAGGGCGTCGAGTCCCGTGGCGGCTGTCAGCCCGGCAGGCAACCCGGTGGTCAGTTCCGGGTCGAGAAAAACACAGCGAGCCAGCAGTTCCGGATGGAAGTACATCCCCTTGCTGTCCGCGCCGTCGGGGGTGACCACGCCACTGCGGCCGACCTCGCTGCCGGTGCCGGCGGTGGTGGGCACGGCGATGAACGGCAGCAGGCCGCTCCAGTCGGCTTCCCAGTCGTAGTTGGCGAGCTTGAGCTGCGGCTGCTTGATGAGAATGCGGCAAACCTTGGCGGCGTCAAGCGCGCTGCCGCCGCCGAGGCCTATGACGCCGTCGCAGTCATTGGCCAAGGCCAGCTCGGCCGCGCCCCGAGTGTTGGCCTCAGTGGGATTGGGCTGCACATCGGAGAAAAGATACCAATCCCGGTCCGGTTCCCCGGGCAGCAGGGCGGCAGCGAGTTTCTTGTAGGCGTCGGTTGCTAAAAGCCCGGCGTCGGTCACGACCAGCGGTCGATGAACGCCCAACGTGGGCAGCAGGCCATTGAGTTGCCCAATGACGCCCGGGCCGACTTGGGTGTCTGTCGGGTAGTTGAAGCAAGTGTTGTCCATCAAATCAGTCTACGAAGCGCTACGCAAAGTGCCCCATCCGGCACTCGAAAATTATAAGCCATGTCTGCTATATTGTCAGCATTGCGTGCTTCTGGGAGTGTTGAGCCTTCGCCCCTTTACGGCGCCTAGCCCCCGGATGAGCACCGGATTCTCAGCGGCCCGGCATACAGATGTCGGGGATGGTCCCGTTGGCATTCTTGGTTCGCAGTACTGCCATGATTTTCGCGGCTTCATCGGTGTTCAAGGAATACCATTGGGGGGAATCCTCTCGCCGGACGAACTGGTGGAATTTCCTTTGGGAACGATCTACCACGTTGGGCACGGAATGGCCGGCGGCTTTGGCCCGAATGGCGGCTTCCATCTGCTGCTTGAGTTGTGGCGACCATTTCTCGAGATAGGCAATGCGATGGGCGGATTTGTCACCGCGCTTGCCCTTGGGCGCGATGACAATCGCACGGACACCATCGAGTTGATTGTCATTGATGCCCTTGATGGGGGGGATGGAGCCGGCCGGTGCAGTGAACAGTTTCTGCTCACTCTCGTCGTAATAATATTCCAAGGCCTCTCGTTCGGATGAGCTAAACAAGACAAAAAACAGAATGGCCAGTGTGAACAACACGCCGGCGAGGGTGAGTTTTTTTTTCTCGTCGGCTCGCATCGGCGCGTCAGTGCGGGCTCTGCGGGGCGGACCACCAGCAGGCCGACTCGTCGCATGGGATGAGATTGGGATCGAGCGACTCCGCCCGCCCGTCGCCGAAGACGTAGTTAGAGTTGCCGGCGTGCCGCATTGCGCCGGGGTCATTCTGGATGAAGCGATTGTAGCCGGCTGAATTGGCGTTACCCAGTTCCTTCCAGATCCACCACTCGTCGTTGGGCCAGCCGCCAATGTTGCTGTGGCCGTCGCCGAGCAGAATCATCTCGGAGGCCGACTCGACCATGCCCCAGTTGCAGAGGTTGTTCTCGTAGCCGACCGGCCGGCCGAACGGCGGCTGGGCGCCTCCATTCCTCCAGTGGACATTCACTGCGCCGATGCCGCTGGCGATGCCAATCTCGCCGACACGAAACTGGCCGACGACCGCCGGGTTGCCCTGGTGATAGACGTTGCCTTTTTTGCCCTTTGCATTCTCGGTGGGGCAGTCGTACGACTGCTTGCTGCCACCCACGAACATCTTTTTGTCACGATCCCAGCTTGCGCCGAGATACCGGAAAAGATATGGGCGCCAGCTCGACTCTGCGCCGTTGCCGAGCCGTTCCTGGATGGGGTTCAGCCAATCCTCGTTGTCGCTAGAGTAAAGCTGCACGGCTAGTCCAAGCTGCTTATGGTTGTTGAGGCAGCTGATCTTGTGGGCCATCCCCTTGGCCTTGGCGAGGGCCGGCAGGAGTAGCGATGCGAGAATTGCGATGATGGCAATGACTACCAACAGCTCAATCAGGGTAAATCCCAGTTGCTGCCGCTGACCGGTTGTTGTTTTTGTTTTCATGGTGCGCTTGGCCAAGCGGGCCGTGCTAGTCACGGATCAAACGATAGTACGCTTCCGCCTGGTCGGCAACCTCGTTGGCGGACGATTCCCCCCCGGTATTTGCAACGTCCGTCCAGTTCGGGTTGGCCAAGCTGGAGGTTTTTTGGAGGCGCACCCCGGCCGCTCCCTGCCAGTTGACTGTGACGACACCGCCGTTCGACGAGATGCTGTCGATCGTCGGGGCAGTCGTCGGCACCTCCTCGATGCTGTATAGGCCAAAGTTGTCAACGGCCCAGTACCAGCTCCAGGTGCCATTCATGGCAAATCGGATGCGCACCTTGGATTGGTTGTCGGCCTGGGGCAGGCGGTGCAGCTCGTAGCGCTTGGACTCTGTCTGGCTGTCGTTGACGCGGCCACTAATGTAAGGCGCAAGAGACGTGTCGATGTCTGCCCCGATGAACGCGCCGTAGCTGCCGCCGATCGGCTCGTCGAGCATTTCCAAGTCCCAGATGTCGTCATCATCCTGATAAAGGAGGTTGTCAACCATGGCCACGTCGCCCTGCGCGTTCTCGAAGGTCGCCACCGCATCCGCTTCGCCGTTTTCACCCGCGACAATGTCGGCCTGGTCGATCATGTAAAAAACTGGCAACCAGGTTTCACCCCCGTCGATTGAATATTCGACGTTGGCCGAGTTGTCCTGGTTTTGGCAGTAGTGACTGTAAAAACCGAGGTGCACGCTGTCATGCTGGCTGAGGTCGAAATCTTTCGTTTCGAGTACCGACATGAAGTGGGCATTGCGCAGCGAGGAGTCGGCGATAAGGAAATTGCCATCCGGAAACTGGGCCTTGCCGTTTACAAACACTGGCGGATTAGCGGCTTGTGATTTCTCATTCCAGTACGGGCTGGTTTTCCAGCGATCCAACGAGACGTTGGTCCAACCGGCGTAAGACATTGAGGTCCAGTCGTCCGGGTCCTCTTCCCAGTTGATTGCGTCGGCCTCGTTGACATAGCTTTTAACTGCCCAGCCCTCCGGTAAATTGAACTCGTCAAGGTCGTCAAATGACTCAAAGGCGATCGGCTCGGGCAGTCCGTGGCTGGCAAAGTCGCCCACGGTGAAGCTTCCCTCGTAGACGCCCTCCCGCTTGTCGCCGGAGTCCTCCGTGTAGGTGAGCTTAAAGCTGTTCTGAGAGAGCGACTCCAGTAGTTCGGTAACCTGATAGGTCACCTGATAGCCTTCCTCCGCGCCAATCTTGGTTTCCGATACAGTAATTCCTTGTGCTGCCACGCCGTTGAATTCCAGATTGACTGAGTTCGGATCCAGCTTGGCCTCCCCATCCTTGATGACGAACGTCATTAGCGGCATTGGGTTGGCTCCCTGGCTTCCGGCGGCCGGGCTGGCCTCGACCACTTCTGGCATCGAACTGGGCGCGATGCTGTAAATACCGAAGTTGTCGATTCCCCAATACCAGCTATAGGTGCCGCTCTTGGCCAGACGGAAACGGACCGTCTTTTGCCCGTCCGCCTCGGGTAGCCGGAACAGCTCATACCGCTTCGACTCAGTCTGGTTGTCGTTGATCCGGCCATTGATGTAGGGGGCCAGTTCCTCGCTAATCTCCGCGCCGATGTAGGCGCCGTAATAGCCACCGACCTCCTCGAAGGTGTCCGGGTGATAGCCGATCGCGACATCGCCGTGCTCATTCTCGAGTGTGGTGATCGCGTCCACGTTCCCGTCACCGTCCCGGACGATGTCATCGCGGTCGATCATGTAAAGCACCGGCAGCCATGTTTCGCCCTCGTCGACAGAGTATTCGAGTGAGCCTGAGCTGTCCTGGTTTTGGGCGTAGTGGCTGTAGAAGCCGAGATGCACATCCTTGTGTTGGCTCAAATCATAATCGTTCGTATAGAGGAACGTCAGGAAGTGGCCGTTGCGCGAGGCGGAGTCGGCGACGAGCGCGTTGCCCACGAGCGCTTGTCGGGCACCGTTCACGAAAATCGGCGGAGCAGGCTGAGTCGCTTTCTCCGCCGCGCTGCCGCTTTGGCTCCAGCGGCTCATCGCGACATTCACCCAGCCCTCGTAATAGGCCGAGGTGAAGTCATCAGGCTCAAGTTCGATGTTGAGTTCCTGCGACAAGTTGACGCCTTCCCAGCCTTCCGGCAGCTCGAATTCCTCAACACCGTCAAAGTTTTCAAAATAGATCGGCTCCGGCATCTCGAGTTCAAGATAGCCGGCAACATCAAAGTCGACCGTGACCGTCTCGCTGGTCACCGGATCGCCGTCGTCGGAGAATTCCAGTTTGAACTTGTGGCTGGAACCGGCTTCAAACAGCCCTTCACCGGTAAAGGAAACGGTGTTGAACCCGTCATCGTTGGCAGTGATGTCCACTTTCACATCCTGGTTGTTGAGGGACAGCTTCACACTTTCTGGGTTTAGCGAAGTGTTCCCGTTGCGGATAACTGCCGAAAAGGCAATCGCCGGATCGGCGTTCTTGCTGCCATCCTCTGGAGAACTGGAGACCACCTGCGGTGTGTCTGGCGCAGCTTGTTGAATCTTGAAGAGGGTCTCCGCGAAGATTGTGTAACCGTCGTTCTCGAAGAAAACCGCCTTGTAATCGCCCTCGTCGATCATGCCATCGTCGAATATGACCGTGCCAGTTTCGATCCCTTCGTTTCCGGCCTTCGTTCCGTCCACGTAAAACCAAGCCAGACTTCCGACCGAGCCGGGCACCATGTCCTCCTTGTACAGCCCCACCCAGTCCTTGGGGTTGGCGGGGCCAAGCAGGAAATCAACCGTGATCGGTTCTCCCGGCGTGTACGAGGACTTGTCCGTCTTGACGCCGGGACCAAGGTCGCCAACGGCAAACGTCGTCTTGGCCAGCAGCGTGTAGCCGTCGTTTTCAAAGAATCGCGCCTCGTAATATCCCTCGTCCGTCATCCCTTCAGGGAAGGTCAACTCGCCGTCAGCGAGGCCGTCGTCGCTGGTCTTGGAGCCGTTGACATAGAACCAAGCGAGCGAGCCGACCTCGCCTGCGATCATGTCCACCTTGTAAAGTCCCACCCAGTCCTTCGGGTTGCCGGGGCCGTCGCTGAACGTGACGATGATCTCCTCGCCCGAGTCGTAGGTGCTGTAATCGGTGCTGACTTCCTGCCCGAGCGTGGTCCAGGCCTGTGCCGTCACAAGTCCGGCCATGAGGAGCCATTTAGTCTTCAACATTTGTTTCATATTTTGGTTGGTTGATTTTAAGCAATACCGACAAGGAATCCGATTGTCGCGTCGCCCATAGAGTGTCAGGAACCGCCATAAAATCGTGAATAGCCTTTTTTAGCGGCAATAAAACGGTTTCAAGTCAAGATTGACCGCCAGAATTGTCCAAGCCAGTGCCGTTTGGCGAAGCGGATTCGACACTTGCCAACGAGGCGACGCCCCGGTACTTCTGTCCAAGCATGTCCAAGCAGGAGGCGGCAGACTGGGTTGGCATCGGCGAGGCGGCCGCTGATCAGCGGCTGGAACCAGCCTATTGGCGCACGCGTGTTTTTCATAACAGCTATGTCCGCGATGGCAAACTGCACCGGGTGCGTGGTTGGTCGGCCAAGATTCAGTATCAAGGGGTGCGCCGGACGATCTCGCTGGGCGCGATGGATCAGGATGTCGCGGCGAAAAAGGCGGCGGGCCTGTTTGCGCATATTCAGCAGCACGGCTGGTCGGCGCTTGGCCAAGGCGGCCGGCCTAGCGTGGTTGTGCTGCCCCAAGAGGGCGATGCCCGCGAGTCGGTTGATTACTGGCGGCTGCGCTTGGTGCAGCGAAAAAACCGTGCCGCGCCGGATACCGAGGCGGAGTATTCCTGTCGTGTTGAGCACGACGGCACGGGCTGTTACTTTCCGCTTGGCACACTCAACGAGGCGCAGGCTGGGGAGCGGGCGCTGGAAATTTTCCACTGTGTGGCTGAGTCAGGCTGGGAGGCGGCTGCGGCACGGTATCGGCGCGAACTGACGCTGGCATTATTTTGGTCCGGCAGCCCGTTTTGCAGCACCTACACGACGGTTCTCACCCGCCCCGGCCGGGTCAGGCGCTTGGCCAAGCCCCAGGAAAAGGACGCCGCCCCGGTGAATGTTTTTGTCGTGGAACCGGACGCGACAATGGGTGCGACTCTGCGAGAGTTGACCGGCCGGACGCCGGGATTCGACTGCTGTGGCGTGTTTGATGACATTGGTTCGCTGTGTTCGCTTGGCCAAGCGGATGAGCCGGGCCTGCTGCTGGTCAACCGCGGGCTGCCGGGGTTTTCCGGCGAGGAACTGGATGCCCGTTTCAAGCAACGGTTTCCGGACTGTCCGGTGGTGCCGTTTGCCACCTTCGAGGACAGCGAGCAGTTGTTCAACTCCACCGCCGGGAGTCTGCACGGCTATTTCCTGCACCGCACACCGCCGGGCCGTGTGTTGCATCTGCTGGAGGAAACCGCCGGCTCGGGAACCAAGGGCAAACCCCGGCCCATCGCCGCCAACTTGTCACGCCTGGTGCGGCAGTACTTCAAGAATCAGGTTGAGTTTCTGGCTGCTGAATCGGGCGGCGACACCCTGCCGCACCTGACGCCGCGCGAGCATCAGGTAATGACACATCTCAGCCGGGGCGCGCTGGACAAGGAGATCGCCGAGTTGCTGCGAATCAGCGCCTGGACAGTGCATAATCACCTCAAGAACATCTATGAAAAGTTGGGAGTCCAAAACCGCACCGAGGCCGTGATGGAGTATTTGCAGAAGTAAAATGGTGGAGGATTCCCCCCAAAATTGGTTATTCGAGGTGCGACTGTGCCGTGCGACTGTTCGTGCTGCGTTTGCCGTGCTGAAACGATGATCCCCCAACTGGCCCAGCTATTGACCCCGGATGAGGTGGAGCGTGTTCACGAGGCGTCGCTCGAGATCCTCGACCAGGTCGGCCTCGAGGTGAACAATCCCAGGGCGCGGGATCGGTTCCGCGAGCATGGCTGCCGGGTGGATGACGCGACCGAGCGTGTGACCTTCCCGCCTGTGGTGGTCGGGGAATGCCTCAAGTCGATCCCGCCGAAGTTCACGTTTTACGCGCAGGATCCGGAGTTCGACCGGGTGGTGCCGGACCAGGCGCCACTGGTCATCACCGCCAGTTCGGCCCCGAACATCATTGATCCGATCAATGGCAAAGAGCGGTTCTCCACCTCCGAGGACATCGCCCGCATCGCTCGGCTGATCGATGGGCTGCCAGCCATCGACCTGTTTTCAGTGTCGGTGCTGGCCTCGGACGCCCCGGCCGGGCAATACAGCCTGTCGCGCTTTTACACCGCGCTGAAGCATTGCCGCAAACCAGTGCGCGGCAGTGGCGATCCGGGCGTCGACTGCAAGTCGATCCTGCAACTGGCCTACGCGATCGCCGGCAGCGAGGCCGCTTACAAGGAGCGGCCGTTCATCACGCACCATTACTGCCCGGTCATCTCTCCGCTGAAGATGGACGAGAATTCGACCGAGCTGCTCATGTTCTATACCGAGCAGGGGCTGCCGAGCCACTCCACGGTGGTGCCCAACGCCGGGTTGACATCGCCGATGACACTGGTCTCGACGCTGGCCCAGGGCAACGCCGAGTTCCTCGCTTTGGCCGCGCTGATGCAGATGACCAAGCCCGGCACCCCGCTGCTTTATAGCTCACTCTCAACCGTGGGCGACATGCGCTCGGGCGCCTATGCCCCGGGCGGGGTGGAGTGTGGGATGCTGAACATGGCTCACGCGCAGATGGCCAAGTTTTACAACGTGCCATGCAGCGGCTATATCGGCCTCACCAACTCCAAGCTCAACGATGCCCAAGCCGGGTACGAAAAGGCGCTTTCCTGCATGGGCGGGATGCTAGGTGGGATGCATGTGCTTCAGTTCGCCGGGTTGATCGACGCGCTGATGGCGTTCGACTACGGCATGGCGGTGGTGGACAACGAGATCGCGCAGATGCTCAAGCGTGTCGCTCGCGGCATGGAGTTCTCAGAGGACAACCTTGCGCTGGGCGAGATCGGCGAAGAGGGGCCGGGCGGCATGTTCGTCGCCACCGACCGCACGCTCGAGTTGATGACTTCCACTGCATTGATGCCGGATGTGGCGGATCGTGACACTCGGCAGATCTGGACCGAGAATGGCGCACTCGACACCTCAAGCCGTGCCCTTCAAAAAGCCCGTGAGATTTTGGCCGAGGATCGTAAGACCCTCTTCTCGGCCGAGGTCGAGGAACGCATCCGGGGCCAGTTTGAAGGCATGGTCGTTGGCGATTTTACCATGCCTGAAGGGTGGTAATTATTCTGCGCTATGCCTGACACTGATTCCGACATGCCCGACTACGCATCGATGAACCAACTGCTCTTCGAGGGCAAGGCGTCCGAGGTGCAGCGGTTGACCGAGGAGGCCATCGACAACGGTCGCGATGTGCACGAGGTGCTCAACGATGGCCTGATCGCCGGGATGAACGTTGTCGGCGAGGACTTCAAGCGCAACCGGGTTTATCTCCCCGAGGTGGTGTTGGCGGCCCGCGCGATGAAGGCCGGCATGATGGTGATCAACCCGCTGCTCACCGCCCGGCAGGGCGAGGGCAATTCGATGGGCACGCTGGTCATGGGCACGGTCAAGGGCGACCTGCATGACATCGGCAAAAACCTTGTGTTGATGATGGCCGAGGGCGCCGGATTCAAGTGCGTCAACCTTGGCACCAACACCTCCGCAACGGAATTCATCGCCGCCGTCAAGGAGCACAACGCCACTCTCCTAGGCATGAGCGCCCTGTTGACCACCACGATGATTTACATGAAAACCGTCATCACCGAGATGGAGGCTGCTGACTTGGGCCACGTGAAAATTTGCGTCGGCGGTGCTCCGGTGACCCAGTTGTTCGCAGACGAGATCGGTGCCGATGGCTATGCCCCTGACGCTGCCACCGCGGTCGATCTGTTCAAAAATCTTGCCTCGGAAACCAAGGTTGCCGCGACCGTCGATTGACGAGGCCAAGACCGGGAAACAGGAAACGTGAGCGTCACCGTCCAGATCGATTCGCACCGGATTGAGTCCGACGCCGGCGTCACGCTGTTCGGCTTGGCCAAGCGGATGAACGTGCGAATCCCCACCTCCTGTTCCGGCAACGGCAACTGTCGCGAATGCCTTGTCGAGATCGCCGAGGGCGGCGAACGACTCAGCGCCCGCACATCGGAGGAGGACCATCTTCAGGGCGATTTTCGGCTTTCCTGCCGCGCGACCGTCGAGGCCAACTCGGGAGAAATCCATTGCCATACACTGCAGCGCGGCGCGATCCAAATCGAGGAACGAGGCGTTTGCCTGCCGTGCCTCGACAAGGCACCGCCGCTTGGCCCGGCGGTAACGCGCGACGGCGATCGGGTGCTGCTCGACGGTGAGGAGATCGACCGGACGACCGGCCCGCTGCACGGCTTGGCCGTCGACCTGGGCACGACCACTGTGTCGTTGCGCCTGGTTGATCTCGAGACCGGCCGCGTCAAGGCCAGCCAGTCGTTCGAGAATCCCCAGCGTTTCGGCGGCAGCGATGTACTGGCGCGGGTGAAATTTGACACTGACCAAGGTGGACGCCTGCTGCGCCGCACGCTAGCCGGTTACATGAGCCGGGCGATCGAGTCGTTCGGCGTGCCGGCCGGGAGCATTTACGAGGTCGTGCTCGTTGGCAACCCGGTGATGTGCGATCTGTTCTTCGGGCTGGACGTTTATCCGCTTGGCCAAATGCCGTATCGCTCCGTTACCGAGCAGGCGTTTCGCGACGGCCAACGCCCCGGTACCCACTTGGCCAAGCGTGGCAAACAGTCGTTGCTGCCGATCCATCCCGATGGACGCGTCTACATCCTGCCGCTGATCGGCTCGCATGTCGGATCGGACATGGCCGCCTGCCTGCTGTCGACCGGCTTGGCCCGCGAGGAGCGTACCGTTGCGGTGATGGACATCGGCACCAACACCGAGTTGGTCATCGGCAATCGCCACAAGCTTCAAGCTGCCTCCTGCCCCGCCGGACCGGCGTTTGAGGGGGGACAGATTCAGTGCGGCATGCCGGCGCTCGAGGGCGCCATCGAGCGGGTGCAACTTGAGCCGGAATGGGAACTAGGGGTGATCGGCGGCGGCCGCCCCACCGGCCTTTGCGGCTCCGGATTGATTGATCTGCTGGGCGAATTGCTCCGCATCGGGCGGATCAACAGTTGCGGCCGCTTCACCGACGACTCCGACCGGTTTTGGATCGACGCCGAAAACGATGTTTACCTCACCGAGGAGGACATCAGCCAACTGGCCCAGGCCAAGGCTGCCAACGTTGCCGGGTTGCATCTGCTCCATCAAAATTACGGCATCGATTTTTCCGACCTCGACGTGTTCTACCTTGCCGGTGGATTCGCACGACACATCGACCTCGGGCACGCGCGCCGTATTGGCCTGATCCCCGATCTGCCAGATGAGCGTATCGTGCAGGTCGGCAACGCGGCGCTCGAGGGCGCCACGCTTGCGCTGCTCTCGGTGGCGGCCCGCGAGGAGATCGACCAACTCGTTCGCCGCATTGAGCACGTCGAATTGGAGACGTTCCCGGAATTCTTTCACTGCTTTGCCGAGGGCGCGCAGTTCGTGCCATTTCAGACACGCGCCACAGAGCCCATCGTATGATCGCTGCCCCGATAACAGTCCCTGTTGCCGAGTGGAAGCGCCACCTGTGCATCCCCATCGATGGACTGCTCAGCGAGACTGCACAAGCTGGTGTCGAGCGCGCATTGGCCTGGGTGAACGAGCACGGTTGTTCGTGGAGTTTTGTTTCCAAGCCGGTTAACTTGGCAGTGGAGGGCGACTTCATTCGCCTGGCCAGCGGCACCCAATTCACCAGCCGTGCCTTGGCTGAAAAACTGCGGCGTGGCCAAGCACGCTCCGCAGTGGCGGTGGCTTGCAGCGCCGGCCCAGGTGTGCCAGCGGAGATTCAGCGTTTGTGGGATGCGCAGCGGCCGGACGAGGCATTTTTCCTGAACGCCGCGGCGGCGGCGGCCACCGAGCAGTTACTGCTCCGCGCACAAAAATCGATCTGCGACCAGGTTGAACCAGCTGGCTTGGCCGCGCTCCCTCACGAGAGTCCCGGCTACGATGGCTGGGAACTGGGCCAGCAGCGCACGCTGCTTGGCCTGCTGGCTGCGCAATCCGCTTGGCCAAGCGCCGCCAAGCTGAGCCTCCTCGAGAGCGGTATGCTCTCGCCGGAACACTCGCAGCTCGCGCTGTTCGGACTTGGGCCCAGTGCTGTGGTGGAGACAAAGTCACCTGACATGGTGGCGTGCGCCCGGTGCAGCATGGATCCATGTTCGTACCGGCGCGTACCGGATGCCGGTGATGCCCAAGCCCTGCCGCCGCCTGCCTCGTCCGGCGCGGTTGCAAACGGTTACGCCTATCCGGACAAGGCGCTGCGACGCTGGAGCCGTGAGCTGCTTACGGTCGATTCGCGCGACGAGCAATCGGTGCGGGCCACCTTCCGGCCTGAATGCAAGACATGCAGCAACCTCGGCGTGCCTTTTGGGATCGATTATTCTATCGAATTGGGTTCGTACCGGGATGGCTTCCCGATCCGCAAACTCTCCTGCCGGCCAAGTGACTCTGACTACCAATCGATGTGCTCCAACCTCAAGGATCCGGAGGAGTTTCCGTGCGAAATGGTCCGCGTACCCGCCTTCGTCGACCAGCCGCTTGTCCAGGTGCTGGAGTGGGATCCGGCGGTCGAGCCGGCCGGATGCCTTTGTCGCCCGCCCGCCCGCGACCACAAATGGAAGATTGCGCTGCAAACCGTGCATTACAAATTACACACCGATGAGTAGCAAACTGTTGGATACACTAAAGGGGCGTCCATTGCTGGGTGACGGCGCCATGGGCACGCAGCTTCAGGAGGCCGGCCTCGAGAGCGGAGGCTGCGGCGAGGCGTGGAACCTCGACGCGCCGGACCGTGTCGAGGCGATTCAGCGCCGCTACGTGGAGGCAGGATCGGACTGTCTCATCACCAACACGTTCGGCGGCAGCCGCATCATGCTCGAGCGGCATATGGACAAGCCGGATGTCGTTGGCATCAACAAGGCCGCGGTCGAGGTGGCCCGACGAGCGTTCGGCGGGCGGGATGGTTTCGTGCTGGGCGATATTGGGCCGTTTGGCGGGCTGATGGAGCCTTATGGCGAGATAACTCGGGTGGGGGTGGAGCGTGCTTTTGCCGAGCAGGCCCAAGCGTTGGTCGAGGCAGGAGCCGACGCGATCATCGTCGAGACGCAGACGGTATTGGACGAGGCCGGCGCTGCCATTGCCGCTGCAAAAGCCGCTGGCGCCCCTTGCGTGATTGCTTCCATGGCGTTTGATCTCACACATGAAACCTGCGAGCTTCGTACTATGATGGGGACTGATCCGGATGAGGCGGCTGATTTTTTGGAGAAGGCTGGTGCGGATGTGCTCGGGCTCAATTGCGGCACCAATATCGACATGTCCAGCGCCAAGGCTGCCGTGAAGCGTTATCGGGATCGCTCCGCTCTGCCGATCATGGCTCAACCCAACGCCGGGCAGCCAGTCCTGCAGAATCTCAAGGTGATTTACAACCAGACCCCCGACGAAATGGCTTCCCAGGCTCAGGATATCCTTGAGGCCGGGGTTGACATACTTGGTGCCTGCTGTGGCAGTACGCCTGTGCACATCGCTGGTTTGCGTGACCGGATGAACCAATTTATCGAGACACAAACCAAGTCTGAATAATGGAAAAATTGATCGAGGAAAACCCAGCTGCCGCCGACTGGCTGCCAGAGAACAAGCCGGACGGCTCCGGCATCGGTGCCAATTACGTGGACGCGTTTCTCAAGCCGCTCAACTGTGAACTGGAGGATGAAGTGCGCCTTGCCTGCAAGCGACGTGGTCTCAAGATCACTGTTAGCGTGGGCGACCGAAAGGGCGAAGCCATCCTGCGCCGTCTCGAGCACGGTCCTGATGTTCTGGCCATCCTCCGGGCCGCGTTGGCCGAGGCGTTCACCCAGGCGGGTGCCTCCTGCGAACTCATCGACGGCAACATTCGAATCGATTATTAATTATTTTTGATGAACATCTTTGTTTGTATCAGGCAGGTGCCGGACACCACGACGCGGATCAAGCTCCGCGAGGACGGCAATGGAATCGACGAGACCGACATCCAGTGGATTATCTCGCCGCACGATGAACTCGCCATTGAGGAGGCGCTCCAACTGCGCGACCGTCAGCCGGGTTCGACCGTCACTGTGCTTTCGGCCGGGCCGGAGCGGGTGGTCGAGTCTCTCCGGATGGCCCTCGCCATGGGGGCCGACTCTGCCGTGAGGCTGGATTTGCCCGGAGATGCCGACTCGGTGGTGAACTCTCAGGCATTGGCTGCCGCCATTGATAAACAGGGTACGGCGGACGTCGTGTTTGTGGGTAAAGAAGCGATTGATAACGGTGCGGGTGCGGTGGGAACCATGTTGGCTGTGAAGCTTGGCTTTCCATGTATCAACGTGGTCAACGGCATCGATTACGGAGCTGGTTCCGTCACCTGTCGGCGTGATGTCGGCGGCGGCAACATCGAGATCATCGAGACCACTCTCCCGGCGGTGATCTCGGCGCAGGTCGGTCTCAACGAGCCGCGCTATGCCACCGCGCTCAACATCATCAAGGCGAAGAAAAAACCGATCGATACCCTGTCCACTGATGAACTCGGCATCAGTGAGGCCGACTGCAAAACGTTGCTCAAAAACTTTGAGTTGCCACCGCCGAAGCAGCCGTGCCACCTCATCGAGGGCTCGCCGGCCGAGCAAGCCACTGAGTTGGTTCGCGTGCTTGCGGAGGATATCCAAGCTATCTGACCGGAGATTCCTTAATGAAGATACTAATTATTGCTGAACACAAAAACGGAGTCCTGGCGGAAGCCACGCGCGAATTGTTTGGACTGCCGCTTGGCCAGGCAGAGATTCATGCCGTCGTCGCCGGGGAGGGCATCGCGCCGCTCGCCGAGCCGCTTGGTCAACTGGGTGCAGCCAAGGTGCGCCTCGTCGACTCGCCGGCCCTGGCCGGAGGCACTGGGGAATCGCTTGGCCAAGCGCTTGGCCAAGTCATCCCGCAACTGGCACCCGATGTGGTGCTCACCGCGCACACGCCGCAGGGAAGGGATTTGGCCCCGCGTCTGGCTGAAGGGCTTGATGCTGCCCTGGCCACCGACTGCATCCAGGCCACCTTTAACGATGGGCAGGTAACTCTCCGGCGCCCGGTTTATGCCGGCAAGGCCACGGCAGAGGTGGAGTTTACGGATGACAGTTTGAAGGTAATTACGATCCGCCCGCGGACGGCCAAGGCGCCGGAGCCGGACACGGCCCTGAGCGCTGAAGTCACCTCGGTGTCCGTCCAGTTGTCGGAACAAAAAACCGTGCTGAAGGAAATCATCGCAGGTGGCGGGGAACGCCCTGATGTCACCGAGGCGGCGATCATCGTCACCGGCGGACGTTCGCTTGGCAGCGCAGAGAACTTCAGCATTATCGAGAATTTTGCCGACACGATCGGCGCGGCGGTCGGCTCATCGCGCGCGGCGGTCGATGCCGGTTATCGGCCCTACCGCGACCAGGTCGGCCAGACTGGCAAGGTTGTGTCTCCGCAGGTCTACATTGCCTGCGGTGTCAGTGGCGCGATCCAGCACCTGGCCGGTATGCGCACCTCGAAGCACATCGTCGCGATCAACACCGACCCCGACGCGCCGATTTTCCAGTTGGCCGACCACGGCATTGTCGGTGACCTGTTTGAGGTCGTGCCCCTGTTGGCCGAGGCAGTTAAAAACCGGACTGGCGGTTGACCATGGACTCCATTGGTGACGCGGCAATTGTGGTGATCGGCGGGGGTGGCGTCGGCTGTGGCGTGGTGCACAGCCTCTGTCAAGCTGGCAAGAGCGATGTGCTGTTGCTCGAAAAAAACGAGGCACTTGCCTCGGAGACCACCTCGCAGGCGGCCGGGCTTGTTGGCCAGGTGCGCACCAGCGTCGATCGTGTTAGGCTGGCGATGTGGTCGGTCAAGACTTTCTCCGGGATGGAGGCCGAGCCGGAGGCCAAGCCGGGTTGGCGGCAGGTCGGTTCGCTGCGAGTGGCCCTGACCGATGAACGTGTGGCGGAGTTTGAGCGGATGAAATTGACCTCCGACAAGGCCGGGCTGGAGACCGCGTTCATCAGTGCCGACGAGGCCCGGGCCAAGTGGCCGATGTTCGATTTTTCAACTGCCAAGTCGGTGTTATGGTGCCCGAGTGACGGCTACCTTCAGCCCAACGACCTTGCAATGGCCTACGCGCATCGTGCACGCCAAAACGGGGCGCACCTGGCCACCGGCGTGATGGTCGAGGGTGTTCGCACGGAGAACGGCCGCGTGGTTGGGGTTGATACCAACCGTGGCACGATCGCGTGTGACACGGTCATCAACGCCGCCGGTGCTCACGCCTGGCATGTCGCGCAAATGGCCGGTTTGAATCTCCCGGTTTTTCCGGTGCGCCATGAGTATTTCGTCAGTGTCGATGCTGATGGCATGCACCCTGATCTGCCGGTCATGCGCGTGCCGGACGCGTCGCTCTACCTGCGTTCCGAGATTAACGGGCTGCTGCTTGGAGGCTGGGAGCCGAAGTCGCTTTCGCTCAAGCCGGACGAGTTCAAAAATGGCGAAACACCGCCTCGCATCGAGGAGGACTGGGACGTGATGGGCTGGTTTATCGAGCAGATCGCGCCGCTCTACGGCAAGGCGGCCGACTTGGGTGTTCGCACTATCTTCAAGGGTTGGCCGACCTTCGTGCCGGATGGCCGATTCATCATTGGCGAGAGTCAGAGACTTAAGGGCTTCGTTATGGCTGGCGGCTGCAATGCCCATGGCGTCAGCGGTTCGGCGGGCATCGGGCGGCACGTGGTCGAGTCGATGCTCGAGCCGGAGCCGTCTGACTACGTTCGCAGCCTCAGACCGGATCGATTCCTCGGCACCGATTGGGATTCGGCCGACGCACAAACTTCGGCCAAGCGCATTTACGAAACCTACTATGGCCTTGGAAGTTGAGTCGAATATCACACTTCCGGCGCGCGCACGGGTGGTGATCATCGGTGGCGGGGTGGTTGGGTGCAGCGTCGCCTATCACCTCACGCGACTGGGATGGAAGGATGTTGTCGTGCTCGAGCGCAAGACATTGACCGGGGGCTCGACCTTTCACGCGGCCGGTTTGGTTGGGCAACTCCGCAGCTCTGCCAGCATCACGCAACTGCTCAAGTACAGCGTCGAGCTTTACAGCAAGCTCGAGGCGGAAACTGGCCAGGCCACCGGTTGGAAAGCCAACGGCGGTTTGCGCTTGGCCTGCAACCATGAGCGCTTGGCCGAGATTAAGCGGCAGGCGACCACCGCGCACAGTTTCGGGCTCGAGATGCATCTGCTATCACCCGGCGAGACCAAGGAGCTATGGCCTTTGATGGATGTCTCGGATGTGGTCGGCGCGGCGTTCCTGCCGACCGACGGCCAAGCGAGCCCGTCTGACTTGTGTCAGGCCCTGGCCAAGGGCGCAAAGATGGAGGGCGCGAAGATCATCGAGGGATGTCGTGTAACGGGGTTCGACATCCGCGAAGGCCGGGTGGCCGGTGTTCAGACTGATTCGGGCAACATTGAGTGCGAGGTCGCGGTCAACTGCTGCGGCATCTGGGCGCGCGAATGCGGCCGCTTGGCCAATGTCTCCGTGCCAGTGCAACCGATGCAGCACCAATACCTTGTCACCGAGCCGATTGAGGGGGTGACTGCCGATCTGCCGACGGTGCGCGATCCGGATCGGCTTTGCTATTTCAAGGAGGAGGTCGGAGGACTTGTGATGGGTGGTTACGAGTTGGATCCGATGCCGTGGACGCCACCGGACGGCATTCCGAGTGACTTTCATTTTCAACTGCTCGACAGCAACTGGGATCAGTTCGAGGGACTGTTCCTGCAGGCGGCAGGCCGTGTGCCTTCGCTGGATAACGCCGGCATTCGCCAACTGATCAATGGGCCCGAGGCGTTCACGCCGGATGGCAGTTTCATTCTTGGCGAAGTACCGGAGCTGCGCGGTTATTTTGTTGGCACCGGCTTTAACGCCTACGGCATCGCAGCCAACGGTGGGGCGGGACGGGCTCTGGCTGAGTGGATTGTCGGTGGCGAACCGTCGATGGACCTGTGGCCGGTGGACATCCGGCGTTTCGGGGAACATCACCGCGACACAAAGTTTCTCGTTGAACGCACAACCGAGGCGACCGCCAAACATTACACGATGGCTTGGCCAAGCGAGGAGCACCAGTCGGGGCGTCCACTGAAAACCTCGCCGCTTTACGAACGGCTCAAGTCGGGTGGCGGCTGTTTCGGCAGCAAGTTTGCCTGGGAACGGCCAAACTGGTTTGCGCCGGACGGCGTCGAGCCGAGGGACGAGCCAAGCTACAGTCGCGCTAACTGGTTCGAGCACGTGGCCCGCGAACACCGACACACGCGCGAGGCGGTGTCGCTCTTCGACGAGTCGTCGTTCGCCAAATACCAACTCACTGGCCCGGATGCTGAAAAGGCGCTGTCGTGGATTTGCGCCAACGACATTGATGTTTCGCCGGGTCGCTTGGTTTACACGCAGCTCTGCAACCAGCGCGGTGGGATCGAGGCAGACCTCACCGTTTGCTGCTTGGCCAAGGACGAGTTTTACATCGTCACCGGCACCGGCTCGGCTGCGCGTGACTTCAACTGGATCGAACGCAACATCCCCGACGGCTGCGATGTGCAGTTGACGGACGTCTCGGTGGCGACTGCGGTGTTGGGGCTGATGGGGCCGCTTGCGCGTGATGTGCTCTCGCAGGCCACCGACGCTGATTTGTCGAGTGACGCATTTCCGTTTGCAACCTCGCGCGGACTGCAGGTCGCCGGGGCGACGGTGCGGGCCATGCGCGTGACATTCGTTGGTGAGTTGGGTTGGGAACTGCATGTGCCGGTCGAGTCGGCGGGAGCGGTTTACGATCGGCTCATGGAGCTTGGCCAGGCCCACGGCATCGCCAACGCCGGCTATCGCGCCATCGACAGTTTGCGGCTGGAGAAGGGCTACCGGATCTGGGGAGCCGACGTGACGCCTGACAACACGCCACTAGAGGCAGGACTTGGTTGGGCGGCCAAGTTGAAGACCGACAAGCCGTTTCTTGGTCGCGAGGCGCTTGAGCAGCAGAAAATCAATGGCTTGGCCAAGCGCCTGGTGTTTTTTACGGTGGACGATCCGGGGATTGTGCTGCTGGGTCGCGAGACGATTTACCGCAACGACGAACGCGTCGGCTGGCTGACCAGCGGCGGCTTCGGGCACACCGTTGGCCGAGGGATTGGCATGGGCTACGTGCGAAATAACGACGGCGTGGATCGCGATTTTCTGGCGAGCGGCGACTACGAACTGGAAGTCGCCTGCGAGCGCGTGTCGGCCAAGCTGTCGCTGCAACCGGCCTACGATCCAAAATCCGAGCGTGTGAAGATGTGATGGACAACCCAGCGCAAATTACGCGCGAGACGTTCGGCAACATTCCGCCGGAGTCGGTCATTGCGTTTTATCTAATGTCCGTGGCGTCGCTGCTGGTGTTTTGCTGGGGTGTGTGGCGTCGCTGGAAACTTTGGAGGCAAGGCAAACCGGTCGCCATCGGGAAAATTCTGCTTCGTAATTTTGCCCGCCTCAAGCCGCGTCTCGGCCGGCTGCTGAAGGAGGGCCTTGGGCAGAAACGGGTGCGTGGCCGTGGCCTGGCCAGTTGGGCGCACATCATGATGTTCGCCGGGTTCATGATGCTTTTCCTTGGCACCACTCTGTTGGAGATTGATCACCTCGGGGCCAAGCTTTCGGAGAAGTTTCATTTTCATTACGGCTGGTATTACGTCGTTTACGAGGGGGCACTCGATCTGTTCGGGCTGCTGTTCATCCTTGGCATTGGTCTGTTTGCGTGGCGGCGGATGCGTCGGCCGAGCAGTGTTGGCCATCGCGCAAGCGATTGGACGGCACTTGGCCTGTTCCTCGGCATCGGCGTGACCGGCTATCTCGTCGAGGGACTGCGAATCGTGTGGGACCGTCCGGAAGGACTGGCGATGTGGTGTTCGCCGGTTGGCGCCGGTTTGGCCAAGCTCTTCGGGGGGATGAGCGAGCCGGCGAGTCGGTCGGCGCATTTAGCCGTGTGGTGGATTCACTCGTTGATGGTGTTCGGATTTTTCGCGATGATTCCCTTCACGCGGTTACTGCATTTCATCACCGGCCCGGCGAACCTGTTTTTTGCCACGCCGGCGCTTGGTCAACTGAAGCCGGTGACAATCGAGGAGGTCGAGGAAACCGGTCTGGTTGGAGTTTCCGAGATTGCGCACCTCGACCAACAGCAACTTTTGAGTCTCGACGCCTGCGTCGAGTGTGGCCGTTGTCAGGATGCCTGCCCGGCGTTCGCCTCCGGCAAGCCGCTCTCGCCCATGGCTGTTGTGCAGGATTTGAAGGGGCTGATGGAGGTGGCCGCAAACGGCGGTTTGGTCGCGCTGCACGGTGACACCATCCAGGCCGAGACTGTTTGGTCCTGCACCTCATGCAGCGCCTGCGTGACTGCGTGCCCAGTGCGGGTCGATCCGCTTGGCTTGTTGTTTGATCTCCGCCGAGATCGGGCTGCCGAGGGCGCGCTGGCGGGATCTGCCGCGAACTCCATGCGCCAGATGCAAACCAAGGGCAACCCGTGGGGTTTCCCGCAGGTGGATCGCCTTGCTTGGGCCGAAGGCCTCGATGTGCCACTGGCTAGCGACAACCCCGGCTTTGAGGTGTTGTGGTGGGTTGGCTGTGCTGGGTCATTCGATCGCCGCGCGCAAAAGGTCACCCGCGCCATTGCCAAGCTGCTGATCAAGGCCGGTGTGAACTTCGCCGTGCTCGGGCCGGACGAATGCTGCACCGGCGACTCGGCCCGGCGGCTTGGAGACGAGTTTTTGTTTCAGGAATTGGCCGAGAAAAACCACGCGGCATTCATGCAGCATGGCGTGCGGAAAATTCTCACTCAATGTCCGCACTGCCTGAACTCGCTGACGCACGACTACCCGCAGTTTGGGGATACATTTGAAGTCGTGCACCACACCGCATTCCTGCAGCAACTAATCGACGCTGGAAAACTCACCGAGTCCCAGGGTAATGGCTCAGTGACCTACCACGATCCTTGTTACCTCGCGCGCATCAACGGCGTGCATCAGGCGCCACGCGACCTGCTCGGTAACGGCGTGAGCGAAATGCAGCGCCGACGCGAAAGAACTTTCTGCTGCGGAGCCGGTGGCGGGCGCATGTGGATGGAGGAGGAGGCCGGCCAACGGGTATCCGTGCTGCGAGCGCGCGAGGCGGTTGAGACCGGTGCGGGAACGGTCGCTGTCGGCTGCCCGTTCTGCCTTACAATGATGACTGACGGTGTCAAGTCGTGCGGCTCCGACGCCGAGGTCGAGGACGTCGCCGAAAACTTGGCTAGGCGGCTTGGCCTCTGACACGCTTCACCTATGAACTCACCCGAAAACTTTCGTGACCGTGCGCTCCAGTTTTTCCCCGGCGGCTCGAATGGTGAATACGGTATCCCGGAGGGTGATGCGCCGGTGATTGAACGTGGGCATGGCTGTCGCGTGTGGGACACCGACGGACGCGAGTATCTCGATATGACGATGGCATGGGGCGCAGCGCTCGTGGGCCACGCGCATCCGAAAGTGCTTGAGGCAGCTGCAGCTGCAGCGTCCAAGGGCGCCAACTTCGCCGCTGTCAACCGGCCGATGGTGGAGTTGGCTGAGCGCATAGCCGACCTCAGTCCGTGCGTGGAGCGCATCCGGTTTGTAGCCAGTGGCACCGAGTCGACCATGCTCTGTTTGCGAATGGCACGAGCGGCAACCGGCAGGCCAAAGATTTTGAAATTCGAGGGTGCGTATCACGGGCAGCATCCGGAAGGCGTGACGAGTTTGGTTGGCAGCGATCTACCCGAATTGCCGCAGCCAGATCCAGCCGGCACCGGTGCGCCGTCGGTCGAGCGTGATGTGTTGGTCGCGCCTTATAACGATCTTGCGGCGACGCAGCAGATTCTCACTGACCACGCCGCCGACTTGGCCGCAGTGATTGTCGAGCCGCTGCACCGCTGCATCGCGCCGGTGGACGGTTTTTTGCAGGGACTACGCGAGGCCACGACCAGGCTGGGCATCGTGCTGGTGTTCGACGAAGTGGTCACCGGCTTCCGCCTGGCCCTGGGCGGGGCGCAGGAATATTACGGTGTATCGCCCGATCTCGTTGCCTACGGGAAGGGTCTGGGTGGCGGATTCCCAATCGGTGCCTACGGTGGGCAATCGGGAATCATGGAAGTCGTGAACGAGCAACGGCTGCCTGGGCCGAACTACGCCTGGTCTGCCTCGACCACCGGCGGCAACCCGGTCTCCTCGGCAGCGGCACTGGCGGCAATCGATGTCTTCAGTGAGCCGGGTGTGTACGATCGACTTCACTCGCTTGGTAGTCAGCTCCGGACGGTGCTTGGCCAAGCGCTTGACCAGGCGGGTGAGGCGACGCAGGTGCTGGGCGATGGCCCTTTGGCTCAGGCGGCGTTCCTTGATCGACCGGTTCATAGCCACCGCGATTGGCTTGCTGCCGACCGGAAGCGCGGCCGCGTCGTGATGCTGGAACTGCTGCGACGAGGCGTGTTCCTGAACCCGATGGGCACCAAGCTCTACCTTTCCCTCGCGCATGGCGAAAGCGACATCGACGAACTCGCTACCCACTTTGCCGCCGCCCTGCCGATCACGCACCAGGCCTGACGTTGGGAGACGAAAAAAAGGGCTGATGATTGGAGATAATCGAAAAGGCCAATTCAGAGTGATATTTTGCTCTTTGCCAACTGGAATACAATAAAAGAAAAAGATCTCCGTTTAATTGCCGTTCCAGTGTTGTAGGAAACGCGTCCGAACTTCGGATACCGTGGCGTAAAGAACCACCACCTCATCCTTTTCACTGGCCAGGCGATCCACATGGCCGAGTACCTCGTCGTACTTGCTAAAATGTTCATGGGCACTGCCTTCGTGGATCGCCAGACACACGGCAGTCGGTTCACCTCCCTTGGCCTTCTGGACATGCAGGCCGATGATTCGCTTCATGTCCTTGGCCGACACCATCCAGTCAATCTTGCTGTTCTGTGGAATCTCTACCAGCGGCTTTCCATCATATGCTTCGAGGAAGGGCTCTGTACTGGTCGGGAGGATGGATTTTTGTGAGATGCGATACGGCGCGGAGCGAATGGTGACGCTGTTGTCCCAACCGGACAACTCATGCCATGATGGCGCGTACTGTGCCCCTATCTCGCGTCCGGGCGGAAACGCTGCTGCGCTGGCCGTGTACCCTCCGGCCACGATGCGTTTCTGCAATTCAAGGCTGGTCGTGTAAAAACCGGCACAAAACGTTCTAGGCACACCCAGTCCCTGGTCCTTGAATTTCGTCAGTGTGAAACCGAGCATCTCTGAAATTTCGTCACTGTTGTAGGCCGACATTGGCACGCTATAGCCTGATGGGTCGGAGCTGCCCCTGGCCTGCTTGGCCGAGACACTGGGGCGGGTGCGATACTTCACACCAGCACTCTCGACAAAGGTGCGGTACATGTGCAGATGAACCCCGATCTCGGCCCTGTGTTTGTCCCGCGACTCCTTAACATAGGCCTCCATCTCCTCACGTAGCGGAGTCGGTGTGGTGTAAGCAACCGGGTTGTAAAGGTGCGTCCAGCGCATCTGCGGATGGTTTTTTGTGAGGTTGCCGAGCGCAATCAGGTCGTTGGCCTCCATCGTCCATGGCCGGTCAAAGTGTGAAACCATCGTGACATAAACAACCGGCCGCTTTTTGTTTTTTGATTCCTCTCCAAGCAGCCCCGTTTCAGAAGCGAGTAACGAAACAAGGCTGAGCAGAATTGTATGAGAGGGGTGCATTACTCAGTTCAGGTCCTTTTCCTGGGCGATGGCGTGGAGATGTTTGCGGCCTCGCAGGAAAAGCTGCCCCCCAACGAGCGCGGGCGAGGAAACGACCTGTTCCCCGAGTTCATTGCGCGCGACGATACTCAGTTCGCGTGAGCGCTTCAGGACGAGCGTCGTGCCGCTGCGGTCGGTTAGGTATATCCGGCCGGCGGCTCCCACGGGCGAACCGTAGATGCTCGACAGCCCCTTGAGCCGTTCGCGGTCGATGTACGTTTTGCCGCTCCCGGCGTTTACTGCGGAATAGAGTGCCTGATTCGACTGCGTGTAAACGAGCAACCCGTCGTACAACAACGGCGA
Source organism: Verrucomicrobiota bacterium (assembly GCA_030749225.1). GTDB lineage: Bacteria > Verrucomicrobiota > Verrucomicrobiia > Limisphaerales > UBA1096 > UBA1096. The sequence goes on along the minus strand of JASMKO010000073.1, from coordinate 60,996 downwards.
GGGTACGTAGGGCGTGCCGCGCTTCTTGGTCCACAGGATTTTGTCGGAACCGGAGATGTCACCACGGGCATCCAGCGGGATGGCCATCAGGGAATAGCCCTTGTATCCGCTCATGCAGTAGACCACGTCGCGCTCGACGACTGGGCACGGTATGGCATTGCCGGTTAGGCCGGCGCTTTTCCAGATCACCTTCCCGGTGTCCAGGTCGTAGCTACGGACCTTGCCTGAGGCGGTGGTGATGACCTGAGTCCGCCCGGCGGCCTTGATTACCGCCGGGGTGGCCCAGGTATTGCCCTCGTTGCGGTTAACTTTCCAGAGCAGTTTACCGGTCTTGGCATTCAGGGCCTGGATGGTGGATTGCCGCTTGTGATCGCGTACAATGACGAGTTTACCGTCATGCACCACCGGCGAGGAACCCTCGCCGAGGCTCGCACTCACGTGCGCCTTGCCGAGGTCGCTGTCCCAAAGCTTGTTGCCGTCTAGGTCGAAGCAAAACAAACCGGCGGAACCGAACCAGCAGTACAAACGTTCCCCGTCGGTTGTCGGAGAGGCCGAGGCAAAATCGTTGTCACCATGCGTGCCCTCATGCGGGATGCGCCGGGTCGCCAACCGGCTCCAAAGCACATTGCCGGTGTTTCGGTTCAGGCACAGTACGGCAAACTCGTAGAAGGTGTTCGGATGCGTGATGCCGAAGATCCGCTTGGGTTGATCCTCCGGCCGGGGTAGGATGGGATCAACTTCACCGGTGTTGATTGCCGTAAGGAGGAACAGCTTGTTCTCCCAGACGATCGGTGTGGAACTACCCTTTCCATCGATCGGGATCTTCCACTGGATGTTGTTGGTTGGGCTCCATTGGACGGGAGGCTTGGCCGTGGTTGAGGCACCGTTGGCATCCGGTCCGCGCCAGTGATGCCAGTTGTTTGGCTTGGCTTCCTCAAATTGATCCGCAAGCCCTTGGCCAAGCGGAAGTGTCGCGGCAATGAGGCCAAGCGTTGCGATTGCCGGGCAATTGGTTTTGTTCAGGGTTATTTTTTTCATTTTAATTTTAGGAAAGTGCGAGTTTACCCATACCACCGACGAAGGATTCAGATTCAGTCTCGAAGCCGGGTTGGTTCAGCATATGCGTGAACAGTTTACATAGTGGCGTACAGGTTGTTTCACGCACCGAACCTATCGTCGAACCCCCGGTCCGGCAAACTACCAATTTGGCCTCGCCTAGCTAGTCGCGTTGGTTTTCCTTGCCGGTTGGAAGCGCGGTCTGGATGATGCGCCGACATCATGAGGCATCCCGTTGGCTTGGTTTGCAATTTTTTGCCGAGGGCGTTTTTCGGTTCGGCACTTTTCCCGCGGTTTTGGTATGTGTGTGGACATTGGGAATGATGCGCTCATTCTTCATCGTTTTGTCTCTTGGTTGGGTTTCGCTTGGCCTTGCGGCGGTAAATTATAACCGGGATGTGTTACCCATTCTGGCCGATAAATGTTTTGCCTGTCACGGTACGGACCAGGCCAGGCGCAAGGCCGGCCTGCGCCTTGACGAGAAGACTTCCGCTTATGCGGAGCGTGACGGGGTTCATGCAGTTGTGCCGGGGCGACCGGAAGCCAGCGAACTGGTGACACGAATTTTTTCAGTCGATCCCCGAGAGGTGATGCCTCCCAGTGACGAGGTTGCCTTGACCGATGCTGAAAAGGCCACACTCAGGCAGTGGATCAGCGATGGAGCGAACTATGAGAAGCACTGGGCATTTCAAACCCCCGCGAAGCCAACACTGCCAAGGCCCGGCGACTGGGGGCATGCGGAGATTGATCGCTTTGTTCTCAAGCGGATGAGCGAGGCGGGGTTGAAGCCGCAGCGGCCCGCCTCCCGTGAAACCTTGATCCGGCGGTCGACTCTCGACCTGACCGGCCTACCTCCCACTCCGGGTGAGGTCGATCGTTTTTTGCGGGATACAACACCAGGCGCCTATGATCGGGTGGTGGATCGTTTGTTGAAGTCACCCCGTTTCGGGGAACGCATGGCCGTCTGGTGGCTCGACGGCGCGCGTTATGGCGACAGCCACGGCTATGACAACGACTTGGAGAACAGCCAGTGGCCTTGGCGTAACTGGGTGATCGAGGCGTTCAACAAAAACATGCCTTACGACCGGTTTACCGTGGAGCAACTTGCCGGCGATTTGCTGCCGAATGCCACCGAGAGTCAGGTGCTTGCGACAGGTTTTAACCGCAACCACCGGATCAACACCGAGGGCGGCGCACTAGACGAGGAGTGGCGAACCGAGTACGTCATCGACCGTGTGCAGACGATGGGGTCGGTCTGGATGGGGCTCACACTGAGTTGTGCCCGTTGCCACGAACACAAATACGATCCAATCAGCCAGCGCGAGTTTTACCAGTTGTTTGCCCTGTTCAACAACCTCGACGAAAAGGGCTTCATCAACAACCTGCGGGGCAGCGCCGAGCCGCGTATCCGTTACAGGAACAGCGAGTACGAGCGGAGAAAAAAACAGATCGAGGCAACCGTCGAGAACGCCGACAGGCGCAAGGCTGACATCGAACGGCTTGAGGCGGAGTTTCCGTTCGTGATGGTGATGAGGGAAGACAAGCCGCGCAAGGCGTTCATCCTCCAGCGCGGTCAGTACGACGCACCGGGCGAGGAGGTCGGGCCGGGACTGATCTCGGCATTCTCGGCTGTACCCAAGAACATACCGATGAACCGGCTGACACTGGCGCGCTGGCTCACGGACGGCAGGCATCCGTTGACAGCGCGCGTGCTTGTGAACCGCCTATGGGAACAGTTGTTTGGCACGGGCATTGTCAAAAGCTCGGAGAATTTCGGTGTGCAAACCGATTGGCCGAGCCATCCGCAGCTGCTTGATTGGTTGGCGGCGGACCTTGTTGAAAACGGATGGAATATCAAGCGGTTGCTTAGGCAGTTGGTGATGAGTGCCACCTACCGGCAGGCCGCGGCCACGAATGCGAAACGCCTACGGCTGGACCCGGAGAACCGGTTGCTGAGCCGCGGGCCCCGCACACGCCTGGCCGCCGAGATGGTGCGCGACCAGGCATTGTTCCTCTCCGGCTTGATGGTCGAGAAGCACGGCGGACCAAGCATGTGGGTTTATCAGCCGGCCGGCCTGTGGCGGGAGGTCGAAAAACGCGGGACTTTCAAGCAGGACCACGGCGAAAAACTTTACCGTCGCAGCCTCTACTCGCGCATACGGCGGACCGTGGCGCATCCGAGCATGCTGCTGTTTGATGCGCCGAGCCGCGAAGTCTGCACGGTGAAACGTGCCCATACCAACACGCCGCTGCAGGCGCTCGCGTTGATGAACGAGGTGACTTATATCGAGGCTTCGAGAAAATTTGCGGAACGCATGATGGCGAACGGGACCACCCCGGAGGAACGCATCGCCTGGGCGTTTCAGGCGGCGACCGCGCGACAACCGAAGCGCGGGGAACTTAAGTTGTTAAAGGACGGATATGAACGCCGCCTGGCCAGGTTCCGCGACCAGCCCAAGGCGGCGGAACAACTGCTTGGTCAAGGGGAAAGTCCCTTGGATGGATCGCTTGGCCAGACGGAGGTTGCCGCGCTGACCACCGTGGCCAACGTCATCCTGAACCTGGACGAATTGATCAATAAGTAATGCCCAAACCAAACCATCCCGACACCGCCTGGCAGCAACAGGTCGCCTTCAACCGACGGATGTTCTTGCAGATTTCAGCCAATGGTTTGGGCGCAATGGCGCTTGGGTGCCTGCTTGGCAGGGTCCGTGCAAGTGTCTCTTCGCTTGGCCAAACGCACTTTGCGCCTCGGGCCAAGCGCGTGATTTACCTGTTCCAATCCGGTGGCCCGGCGCAGATGGATCTCTTCGATCCCAAGCCGCAACTGGAGAAACATCGTGGCCAGGAACTGCCGGATTCAATTCGAGGCAATCAGCGATTGACAGGCATGACGGCAAACCAAAAGACGCTTCCGGTTGAGCCGACGAAGTATCGCTTTGCAGCGCATGGCCAGAGCGGACTCGAGTTGAGCGAGATGTTGCCCAATCTCAGTCGGGTTGCCGATGAGTTGTGTGTCGTGCGCTCGATTCATTCCGAGGCGATCAATCACGATCCCGCGATTACGTTTTTACAGACCGGATTTCAACTCTCCGGCCGGCCGAGCATCGGATCGTGGGTTTCGTACGGTCTGGGCGCGATAAACCGCGATTTGCCAACCTACATCGTTATGACCTCCCGCGGTGGCTCCGGGGATGCCCAGCCGTTGTACAGTCGGCTGTGGTCATCCGGTTTTCTGCCGACCCAACATTCCGGGGTGAAGTTTCGCAACAGCGGCGACCCGGTCTATTATCTTTCCAATCCGGATGGCATCGACCGCGACATGCGGCGGGATATGCTCAATGACCTGGCTACGTTGAATCGTCAGCGGTTCGATGCGCTGGGTGATCCGGAAATCCAGTCGCGCATTGCCCAGTACGAGATGGCATTCCGAATGCAGGCGAGTGTTCCGGAGTTGACCAATGTCTCCGGTGAGCCGGAACACATCCTGAACCTGTACGGGCAAGACGTGAAAAAACCCGGTTCATTTGCAGCCAACTGTTTGCTTGCGCGGCGACTGGCCGAGCGTGACGTGCGCTTCATCCAGTTGTTTCACATGGGCTGGGATCATCACTCAAACCTTGCGCGCGACATGCCGAGGCAATGCCGTGATACGGATCATCCGACTGCGGGATTGATCACCGACCTCAAGCAACGCGGGTTGCTCGATGAGACGCTCATTGTTTGGGGCGGTGAATTTGGCAGGACGATCTACGCGCAGTCGCCGGAGAAAAATGGCGGACGCGACCACCATCCGCGATGCTTCAGCTACATTTTTGCAGGGGGAGGGGTGAAGCCGGGCTTCGCGTTTGGGGAGACGGATGACTACTCTTACAACATCGTCCGTGACCCGGTTCATGTTCACGATCTGAACGCTACCATCCTTTACCAGATGGGTATCGACCACGAACGGCTTGTGTTCAAGTTTCAGGGACGTCAATACCGGCTAACTGATGTCCACGGTCGCGTGGCCAAAGATATCTTGGCCTGATATCTGGTCCGATGTGGGCCGCTTGGCCAAGCGCTTAGACAACAAAAAAGGCGGCGCTTTAAGCCGCCTATTTGGATGAAACGGGTTGTGCCTTAGATGAACTCGTTGATGAGGTTCTCAAGGAATTCCTGCCTGCCGCTTTCGTTGCGGGTCACTTCGCCCTTCTTGAGCATGTAGGTCTCGAGGCTCTTGAAGCTGGCTTTGCCAGACTCGATCTTTTTGCCGATGCCGGTGTCCCATGAGCGGTAGCGGTTTTTCACGAATGCCTCAAGCCGGCCGTCAGCCCGTATGGCGGCAGCAACTTTGAGGCCCCGTGCAAAGGTGTCCATCCCCCCGATATGCGCGTGGAACAGGTCGATTGGCTCGTAGCTTTCTCGCCGCACCTTGGCATCGAAGTTTACGCCACCCGTTTTGAAGCCGCCCATCTTGAGGATGGCCAGCATGCACTGGGTGGTGAGGTAGACACTGGTTGGGAATTGGTCAGTGTCCCAGCCTAGCATTGGGTCGCCGGTGTTGGCATCAATGGAGCCCAGCGCGTTGGCAGCGATCGCCACCTCAAGTTCGTGCTGCATCTCGTGACCGGCCAATGTGGCGTGGTTGGTTTCAAGGTTCAGCTTGAGGTGGTTTGTCAGTTTGTACTGCCGAAGGAAATTCAGGCAGGCGGCGGCGTCGGAATCGTACTGGTGCTTGGTCGGTTCCATCGGCTTGGGCTCGATGTAGAACTGGCCTTTGAAACCAATCTTCTTCTTGTGATCGACCGCCATGTGCAGGAAGGCGCCGAGATGATCCAGCTCACGCTTGATGTTGGTATTCCAAAGAGTCGAGTAGCCTTCTCGGCCGCCCCAAAAGACATAGCCTTCTCCTCCAAGCTTGTGGGTGACCTCGATGGCTTTCTTGACCTGTGCGGCGGCATAGGCGAATGCGTCGGCGTTGCAGCTGGTGGCGGCGCCGTGCATGTAGCGTGGGTTGGCAAACAGACAGGCGGTGCCCCATAGGAGCTTGATGCCGGTACGTTGTTGCTCGGCCTTGAGCACCTTGGCCACGGCGTCGAGATTCTTGTTGGAAGCAGAGAGGGTTTTGCCCTCGGGTGCCACGTCTCGATCGTGAAAGGCGTAGTACGGTGTGCCAAGTTTTTCCATGAACTCGAACGCCACCTTGACGCGTTTCTGGGCATTCTTGACCGACTCGCTGCCGTCGTCCCACGGCCGAAATGCTGTTCCGACGCCGAACGGGTCGGACAAAGGATTGCGGAAGGTATGCCAGTAAACCACGGAGAACCGCAGGTGGTCCTTCATGGTCTTGCCCTCGACGACTTCGCCCTCGTTATACCATTTGAAGGCCAGCGGATTCTTACTGTCCGGACCTTCGTACCGGATTTTTTTAATCTTCGGAAAATAGGCCATTTTGTGAACCTGTGTAAATCTGGGTCGCGTGATGCGGCGGGATTGCTAAAGGGAAAAACGGAAAAAGACAATCCAAATCCGGTGTTTTGGCGTTGTCATTGGACAAGTGCTTGGCGTTGACTGTGTGGATGCGCTTTTCACGACTGTGGCTTGGCCTGTTTGCTGCCTGGCTGCTGCCTGGCTTGGTCAAGGCAGCGGAACCCGCCAAGCGGCCCAATTTCGTCTTCATTGTGTCCGAGGACAACTCGGTGCATTACCTCCGCCTTTACGGCAACAAACTGGGGATCACGCCCAACATCGAGCGACTAGCCGCCGAGGGGCTGATGTTCAATCATGCCTTCTCCGCTGCACCGGTTTGCTCGGTCGCGCGTAGCACGCTGGCCACGGGGATGCATGCGCCGCGCGTCGGCTTCCAGTACCATCGCAAATCCGCCCCCGCCACCCTGCCGCCGGGCGTTAAGCCGTGGTCGCAGGTGTTGCGAGAACAAGGCTACTACGCAACCAACAACGCGAAGACGGACTATAATTTCAAAGTCAGCGTGAAACAGGCGTGGGACATGTCCTCTAACAAGGCGACCTGGCGCAAGCGAACCAACAAGTCCACGCCGTTTTTCCATATGCAGTCATTCGCCGACTCGCACGAGAGTCGGCTGCACTTTCCACTGAAACAAATGGAGACGCCGACCAAGACTTCGCCCGATGACGTTGTGTTGCAGCCGTACTTTCCGGATACGCCGATCATGCGTTACACCAAGGCACGGTACTACGACCGGATGAGCATCATCGACGGCCACGTCGGACGCATTGTCAGCCAACTGAAGGAAGACGGTCTGCTGGAGGACACGTTCGTGTTTTACTTTGGCGACCACGGCGGCGTGATGCCGCGCAGCAAGGGCTATGCCTATGAAAGCGGCCTGCATGTGCCACTCGTCGTGCGCATTCCGAAGAACTTCAGGCACCTCGTCGACCACAAACGCGGTGACCGTACTGATGGCTTTGTCAGCTTCATCGACTTTGGTCCGACGGTGCTCAATCTTGCCGGAATAACGCCGCATAAGGAACTCGACGGCCGGGCGTTCCTCGGCAAAGGCGTTTCAGCTGTGGATTTGTCCAAGCGAGATGAAGTCTTTGGCCACGCCGATCGGTTCGACGAAAAATTCGACATGGTGCGCACCTATCGCAAGGGCAACTGGAAGTACATCCGCAACTATCAGGCCTACTACGCTGACGGTCTTCAAAACAACTACCGTTATCGGCAGCTCGCTTACGACAACTGGCGCGATCTTTATCGGGCGAACCGGCTCAACCCGGTGCAGCGTCAGTTCTTTGAACGGCGGCCGGTCGAGCAGCTTTTCAACCTCAAGAGCGACCCTCATGAGGTAAAAAACCTCGCCGCCGACCCGACTCAGGCCAAGCGCTTGGATAACATGCGCCGTCTGCTGCGCAACAAAATGAAGTCAATCAACGACCTGAGTTTTTACCATGAAAACCGGATGGTCAGCGCTGCCTTGGAAGACGGCGTGGCGTTCGGTCGGGAACATGCAAAACAAATAAGTCGCCTCTCCGATTTGGCGGACTTGGCCCTGCTCCCTTTCGGTGAAGCGCAACAAGCGCTTACCCAAGCGCTGCAATCCAAGGGCGTTCTACGCCGTTACTGGGCGCTCAAGGTCTGCACTAACTTCGGCGATCAAGCCAAGCCCTTGGCCAAGGCTGCCGAGCCATTGTTGAAGGAAAATAACCTGATGGTGCGTGTGCGTGCCGCCGAGTTCCTCGGTAGCATTGAGGCAGTCGATCCCATGCCAACGCTGTATCGCGTTGTGAACACTGCGGAGACTGAGCAGGCAGTGATGATCGCCTTCAACACCATCGTCTACCTGCGGGATCAGGTCGGCCACAAGTACGACCCCTCAAAGGTGAACCTGAAATTCAACAAGGGCGAAGTTTATCGCCGCATGCAATATCTCGCCGGAACCGAACCAAACACGAACTATTGATTTTGATCATGAAAAACAGACTGAAAATAAAGATAGCCGTCCTTGTGGCTGGCTTGGCGTTTTTGTCACCAGCTTGGGTGGGAGGCGCGGAGGCGAACTGGCCGAACTGGCGCGGGATGGATGAAAACGGATCCACCTCGACCGGCAGTTACGTTGCCGCGTTTGACAACGAGAAAAATGTGAAGTGGAAAACCTCGCTGCCGGCCAAGGGCTGCTCGACACCGATTGTCTGGAAGGATCAAATCATCATCACCAGTCCAAGCGGCGGCAACGACACGTTGATGTCGTTTGATTGGGATGGCAAAAAGCGATGGCAGACCACGGTTGGCAGCGAGCGTGCCGGCAAGCACCGTAACGGCTCCGGCAGCAACTCGTCTGCAATCAGCGACGGCAAGCTGTTGTTCGCCTATTTCAAGAGCGGCAACCTCGCTGGCTTCACGCTGGAAGGCAAGCTGCTCTGGAAAACGAACCTTCAGGAACGGTTTGCGCGTGACACCTTGTACTGGGACATTGGTACTTCCCCGGTATTGACCGCACAACATGTCGTGCTCGCGGTGATGCACACCGGCGAATCATACCTCGCGGCGTTCGACAAACGCACCGGTGAACTGGCATGGAAGGAATCCCGCAACTACGAGACGCCGGTCGAGTGCGACCACAGCTATGCCACGCCCCACGTTGTGCGGTACCGGGGTCGCGAGGCGATTGTTGTCTGGGGAGCGGAACGGTTGACCATCCACGATGCCTCCAACGGTGAACTGTTCTGGACCTGCGAAGGCTTCAACCCGGACAAGCGCGCGAACTGGGTGCAGGTGGCCTCGTCGGTGCTCGATGGCAACATGGCGATCGTGCCGTACGGCCGGGGCAAACACATTGCCGGCATCGAGTTGAGCGGCGACGGCAACGTCACACAGTCCAACCGCAAATGGACGCTCACCGGCACCGGGTCGTTCGTGCCGACGCCTGCCGTGCAGGACGGCAAGGTCTACGTGCTCGGCGACCGCGGACAGGTTGCCTGCCTTGACGCCAAGACCGGCAAGAAACTTTGGGTTGGTCAGTTCCCCAAGCACCGCGCCAGCTATTACGCCTCACCGACCGTGGCCGATGGCAAGATTTATGCGCCGCGTGAAGATGGCGTGATCATGGTTGCCTCCATCTCGGACGGGTTCAATTTTCTCTCCGAGAACAACATGGGCGAGCGCATCATCGCCACCACCGTCCCGGTGCGCGACCAACTGCTGATCCGAGGCGAAAAACACCTCTTCTGCATCGCGAAGTAATCCGCATGGATTTTCGAGTGAATAATATCCGCAGCATTCAGTTACTGGCACTCATCGCGCTTGGCCAGGCGTTTGGCCAGGCGGCGGAGCCGTTGCCTTTGCCAGAGAGCACGCCGTGGAACGTGGCCAAACTGAAAAAGGCCCCCAAGTTTGAGTGGGTGCGGCAGGAGGGGAACGTGCATGCACTGCTATACGAGGGGGAAAAATACCACGGCAAACCCACCCGTGTCTTTGCCTACTATGCCTCGCCCAGGAAGCTTGGCCAAGCGGTGGACGGCAAGATGCCAGGGATCGTGCTGGTTCATGGCGGCGGCGGCTCGGCGTTTGCAAACTGGGCGCAGTTGTGGGCCAAGCGCGGCTACGCCGCGATCGCGATGGACTTGGCCGGCTGCGGCGAGGAACGTAAGCGTCTGCCGGACGGTGGACCGGGGCAAAGTCACACTGACAAGTTCAGTACCATCGATGAGCCGCTTGAGAACCAGTGGTCGTACCATGCTGTGGCCAACGTGATTCGCGGGCATTCCCTGCTTCGCAGTTTTGCCGGAGTGGATGCCGACCGGATCGTGCTTACCGGGATTAGTTGGGGGGGCTACCTGACCTGCATTGTTGCCGGGGTGGACGACCGTTTCAAGGTGGCCATGCCGGTTTACGGGTGCGGTTTCCTGCGGGAGAACAGTGTCTGGAAAGTGGGCGAATTTGGCAAAATGACGCAAGAACAGTCAGACAAGTGGCATCGTCTTTGGGATCCGTCGCGCTACATCGGCTCGGCGAAAATGCCAGTGATGTTTCTGAACGGCACGAACGATTTTGCCTACCCGATGGACAGCTATGCCAAGACCTGTGCCTTGGTCCGGAGCGAAAAAAACTACAGCATCCAGTTGAACATGAAGCACGGGCACATCTTTGATTTTCCGGAGTTTTTCCTTTTCGCTGACGAGCATATCCGCGGGGGCAAACCGATGCCGGTGGTTGCGAGGCCGCTCATTAATGGAGGCATTGTCAGTACTACGGTTCAATCGCAGACGAAGTTAACTGAGGCCAAGCTGCACTACACTACGGCTCCGCATGAACAAAACCGCGAACGCGCTTGGGAGACCGTCAATCTCACGGTGGATGGATATCGTGTTCACGGCGCTGCCCCGCCTAAGGAGGCCACTGTCTGGTACGTCGCGATTCGCGATGAACGCAAAGCCATCGCCACCAGCGAACTCATCGTCCGATGAAAAAGTTTTTCTCCGTCGCATTGATTTCGATGCTTGGCCAAGTGCTTGGCCAAGCGACGGAGTTGTTTGATTATCATTCCATCCGCAAGCCGACTGCCACCGTGGTAGAAGGCGTTCTAGAGGGGGAATTTCTGCAGGCCGACGGCAAGGCCCGGACGCAGAATATGAAAGGGTTTGGAGCCGGTTGGAGCGGGGACGCGCACCTGCTCTGGGACGGAGTGGTGGGCGAGGCGAACGCGGTGGAGTTTTCAGTCGAAAAGGAAGGTAAATACGCATTGGCGATGCAGTGGACTCTGGCGCCGGATTACGGACAATTTGAGGTGAAGTTGAATGGGAAGGTGGTTGAGCCCAAACTGGATTTGTTTTCTCCTGATGTGAAATTGGCCGAGTTGCATGAACTGGGTGAAGTGGAATTGAAATCAGGCACGCAGCGGATTGAGATCAAGCTGATTGGCGGAAATACCAAGGCGAAGAAGTACCGTGACAAGGGTTACCTGTACGGGCTGGATTTTCTGAGGCTTACAGACTTGGCGTCCAAGCCGGTAAAGGAGAAAGAACCGGAACAGCGCTTGGTTTTGAAGGTGGATTTCGCCGAGGCGCGTTCGTTGATGAAGGCGCATTGTTTCCGCTGTCATGGAGCGAAGAAGGTGAAGGGCAAGGTGAACCTTGAGGCTTTGTCCAAGCGCGCGGATGTTTTGAAAAAAATCGAGCTGGCGCGGCACGCGGCGGAGGTGCTGGCCAAAGCGGAGATGCCGCCGGAGGATGAGTCGCAACCTGCCAAGAGCGAGCGCGCGAAGCTGGCGGCGTTTTTTGAAGGCGTGGTGGATGAGTATGTGTCGGCCAATACCACGCTTGAGCCAGTGGTGATGCGGCGGCTGAACCGGTACGAGTATAACAATGCCGTGCGCGATCTGCTACAGTTGCGTGGCGATATTTATCCGCTGCCGGAAAAGGTGATCCGCTCGAGCCAATATTTTGATCCCACCTCCGGCCGAATGCCCACGGGCATTACGGTGGGCAATCGCACGCTTGGCAAGTTTCAGGTGGAGCGGCAGATTCTTTCCGGAGTGGATCCTTTCGCCATTGACCTGCAGGCCGAGCACGGCTTCAACAACCAGGGCGAGCAACTCAGCATATCGCCGATTCTGCTGGAGAGTCTGCTAAAGCTCGGCCGCGCGATCGTAAGCGCGAAGGAGTTTGACGACTACACGGCGTTACGCGACACGTTCTTCAAGGACGACGGCCAGCCGGTGGATAAGCGGCTTGGGCCGTTTCTCGAGCGGGCATTTCGGTCGCCGATGGATGAGGCGACGCTTATGCGGTATGCCGCTTTTCATGCCGCCGAGCAACAGCGCACCGGCTCGTACACCGCGGCGATGAAATCGGTTGTGGCCGCGGTTTTGGCCTCACCGAAGTTTATCTATGTGGTAGAAACCAAGCAGGGCGCTGGCGCCAAGACGCCGGCCAATGATTACGAGTTGGCGCAGCGATTGGCGCTGTTTCTATGGAGTAGCATCCCGGATGAACCGCTGCTGGCCGCCGCGCGGGAAAGGAGGTTGCGCCAGCCGGCGGTGCTGGAGGCGCAGGTGCGGCGGATGCTCAATGACCGGCGCAGCCGCGCGTTGGCCGAGAATTTCGCGCGTCAATGGCTGCGGTTGGATCAGCTGATCACTGCTGTGCCGGACTTCGACCGTTTTCAGGTGTACTACGCGCGGATCGGTTGTGAGCAGTGGAAGTTCGGCCTGCAAACGATGGTCGAGCCGCTGCTGCTGTTCGAGAGTGTGCAGGTGGAGGATCGCTCGATCATGCTGTTCGTCGACAGCAACTACGCGTATCGCTCAGACGAATTGCAGGCGTGGTACAGCAGGCCCGAGGCGCCCTTCGGCACTCGCGGTAATCGTAGTCGCTTCAACACCTTCACGCAGGCGTTCCGCAAACGCCAGCTCACCAACCGGCGAGAGGGTGGCGTGATGACCACCGCGGCGGTGCTCACGATGACATCCACGCCGTTGCGCACCAGTCCTATCAAGCGTGGCGCGTGGGTGGCGACGGTGATGTTCAACGACCCACCACCGCCGCCCCCGGACGTGGTGCCGGAAATCGAGGCCGACGACGCGGCCATCGAGGCGAAGGGCCTGACTATTCGCGAGCGGCTCAAGCAACACGCGACCGAACAGACCTGCGCCAGTTGCCATGCACGGATCGATCCGTTGGGATTTGTACTGGAGAGCTTTGATCCCATCGGGCGCTGGCGCGACCAGTATCGTGGCGGGGGCAACATCGACGCGAGCGGCAAACTTTTCGGCGAGGCGGAGTTCAAGAACATCGAGCAGTTTAAGGACGCCATCCTCGAGCGGCCGGAGAAATTCATGCGCGCCTTCAGCGAGCATCTGCTCAGCTACGCGTTGGGCCGCGAGTTGAAGGTCACCGACAAGCCAGCGATCGACCGTATCATGTGGCGAGTTTTAGCGGATCACGGCCGCTTTTCCACCGTGGTGGTAGAGGTTGCCAAGAGTATGCCGTTCCGGCATAAAACCGGTCAGAACGAAAGAAAATGAACGTTTTAAAGAACACAAACATCCCGAGGCGCACTTTCCTCCGCGGTTGTGGTGCAGCGCTGGCGCTGCCGTTTCTTGACGTGATGCAGGTGCGTGGCGCGAAAACTGCGGCGCCCAAGCGCGTGGCGTTTTTCTACACGCCCAACGGTGTTGCCCAGGAGGCGTGGCACCCGAAGGAGACGGGGCATAACTTCACCCTGAGCCGCACACTCCAGCCGCTCCAGCCAGTCCGCGAAAAGATTTCGCTCTTCACCAATCTCGACCGTGTGAAGGTGCCCGGCACCGACGGTCACGCGCAGGCCGGCGCCTGTTACCTGAGTACCGCAGCGCCTGACGAACTCTCGCCCGCGGGTTATCCGCTCAAGCGCACTATTGACCAGGTGATTGCCGACACTGCCGGCAAGGTGACACCGTTCCGGTCGCTTGAGCTTTCGTGTAACAGCTTCACCGACAATCGCGAATCGGTGTATTTCGACAACATCTCGTGGTACGGCCACGGTCATGTCGCGCGGTCAATCAAGGATCCGCGCAAGGTGTTCCAGCGCCTCTTCAACGTGAAGGAACATCAGGCCAATGCCAGCGTGCTCGATCTCGTCCGTGCCGATGCAAAGGATTTGCAGGATCGCCTCGGCCGACTCGACCGCCATAAACTAGACGAGTACATGGATTCCGTGCGTACTGTCGAGCAGCAGATCGAGCGCATCACCAAGCATCAGGTCGACGCGCGCGACCTTGGCATTGAGCATCCCGAGAAACTCTGGACCATGATGCGCCGCGATGAGTACATCCAGGTGATGGGTGACTTGATGATCCTTGCGTTGCAGACCGACCTTACGCGAGTCAGTACCATGATGGTTGCGCCGGAGCGCTGGGACACGCCGCTAATGTTCGAGGATATTTTTGAGAAACCCATCCGTCACCACGGTTGGACGCACAATCAAAACAACAAGCAGGTGCTTAGTGACCTCGAGAAGCTCGATCTCTTTCACATGCGGCAGTTTTCGCGTCTCTGCCAAAAGATGGACGTCATTCAGGAAGGCGACGACACGCTGCTGGACAACCTGATGTTCACCTACGGTTCCGGCCTCAGCAGTGGTATGCTGCACGAATGCACCAACCTTCCCACCATTATTGTGGGCGGCGCGGTTGGCCAGTTGAAAAATAACCGGCATGACGAGCACCCCAAGGGCACCCCCATCGCCAACCTCTGGGTTTCCATGGCTCAAGCAATGGGTTGCCCCGTCAAACAACTCGGCGACAGCACCGGTCCATTAAAAGGTTTCTTGGTCTGAGGTCCAGCGCTTGGCCAAGCGTGCGTTGGCTTGCCTTGGCTCTTGGCCAAGGGCAAGCTCTAGCCATGCGGTTCTCATTGGGTTTGTTGGCGGCGTTGGTCTTTTCAGCGGCGTGTTTAGCGGTCGAAAAAAAACCGAATGTGTTGTTCATCGCGATCGATGACCAGAACGATTGGATTGGCTACCTAGGCGGGCATCCGATGGTCAAGACGCCACACATCGATCGCTTGGCCAAGCGCGGAACCGCCTTCGCCAACGCCCACTGTCAGGCGCCTTTGTGCAACCCCTCACGCACAAGCTTGATGACCGGGCTGCGCCCCAGCACCACCGGTATTTATGGCTTGGCACCTTGGTTTCGCACCGTGCCGGAGTTAAAGGATCTCGTCACCCTGCCACAGTACTTAAGGCAACACGGCGGCTATACCACCTACTCGACTGGCAAGATTTATCACGGCCGTTACGGCCGCCAGAAAAATGACTTGGAGTTTGACCACCTTGGCCCCGGGGCCAGTGCGATGCCATTCCCACCGAAGAAATTGATCGGCCCGACTCAATTCGGAAACCACAAGCTGATGGACTGGGGCGTGTTCGACCACAAGGACGAGGACAAGGGCGACTGGAAGGTCGCCTCATGGGCGGTCGATCAGCTCGACGCCAAGCCCAAGGAGCCGTTCTTCATGTCGGTCGGTTTTTTCCTCCCACACGTGCCATGCTTCGCCACGCAAAAATGGTTCGACCTCTACCCGGACGACGACTCTGTGCTGCCCAAAATCGTGCCCAATGACCGGGCCGATACGCCACGTTTCTCGTGGTACATGCACTGGTATCTACCGGAGGTTCGGCACAAGTGGCTTGAGGAAAACAACCAGTGGCGCAACCTCGTTCGTAGCTACTTGGCCTGCACCAGCTTCGTCGACAGTCAGGTCGGTCGGTTGATGAAGGCGCTTAAGCGAAACAACTTCGACGAAAACACAGTGATCGTCCTCTGGTCGGATCACGGCTGGCACCTCGGCGAAAAGGCGATCTCCGGCAAAAACACCCTCTGGGACGACGGCACCCGCGTGCCGCTCATCTTCGCCGGCCCGGGTGTGAAGCCGGGACAGGTCTGCACTCAACCGGCGGAGTTGCTGGATATCTATCCGACGCTGACTGAGCTGCTTGATCTGCCCGACAAGAAGGGGCTCGATGGACGCAGCCTCACCGCTCAACTAACCAACGCAAAAAACAAGCGGCGTCATCCTGCAATCACCACTCACAACCACGACAACCACGGCGTTCGCAGCGAGAATTGGCGCTACATCCAGTACGCCGATGGTAGCCAGGAGTTGTACGACATGCGTAAGGATTCCAACGAATGGAGCAACCTCGCCGACGATCCGAAGTTTGCAAAAGTCATCGCCCGCCACAAACAATTCCTCCCCAAGATCAACCTCAAACCTGCCCCCGGCAGCAAGCATCGCATCCTTCTTTACAACGACGGCAAGGTGAATTGGCAGGGGCAAAATATTGGCCCGAACGACCTCATACCGGGCGTGGAAGACTGACATGAAGCGGCTTGCGACTCTGTCCCTCATGCTTGGAATGGTTGCCGCTGAGGCGAAGCCGCCGAATGTTGTAGTCATTTTGACTGACGATCAGGGTTATGCGGATATCAGTTTCAACCCCGACCACCCGAAGGAAATTGCCACACCGCACATGGACACGCTGGCGCGTGAGGGTGTGTTTTTCACCCAGGCCTACACGAGCGGCGCGGTGTGTTCGCCGACGCGCGCCGGCCTGATGCTTGGGCAGTATCAACAACGAGTAGGCATCTACACCGCCGGGGACGGGGGCCGCGGTTTTGATCCGAAGACAAAAATCTTCCCGTCATTTCTGCCGGATGGATATACCAGCATGGCTGTGGGCAAGTGGCACATGGGTTTGGATACCGACTACCCCAAGCTGAGCATGCATGCGCTGAACCGCGGCTTTGACGAGTGCTACAAGTTCATGGGGCGCGGTGGTCACGATTACTTCAAGTTGCTCGGTGCGAAGGGTACAGACTATGCGCCGATTTACCGGAACAAACAGCGCCTCAAGGAAGCAGATTACAGCGGTTATCTGACGACCCGGCTGACGGAGGAGGCGGTGGCGTTTATTGATCGCCAGAAAAAAAATCCGTTTTTTCTCTACATCGCCTACAACGCTGTCCATGCCCCGGCGCAGGCTCCCAAGTCGGATATCGAGCGAGTGCAAAAACGATACCCGCACCTCGACAAAAAACGGGCCATCTTGTTGGCCATGCTGGGGCACCTCGATCAAGGCGTGGGCGCGGTGATGAACAAACTCAAGGCAGAAGGTTTGTGGGAGAACACCCTCCTGTTTTTCCTCACCGACAACGGCGGTTCCAAAGCCATGCAGGCTAACAACGGCCGGTTGCGCGCCTTCAAAGGCAGCCTGTACGAGGGCGGCATCCGCACACCGTGGATCGTGAGTTGGCCGTCAAAATTCAAGGGCGGCCGCACCCTCGATCAGCCGATGATCTCGCTCGACATCCTTCCCACCGTAGTCGAAGCCACCGGCACGGGCCACTTGGCCAAGCGCCGGTTTGACGGCAAAAGTTTGCTGCCGCTGCTCACCGGCAAAACGTCGACTCACCATCCGGTGTTGTTCTGGAACAGCGGCGAGGAAAAGGCCGAGTGGGCAGTACGTGAAGGCAACTGGAAAGCACACAGCCTGAGGGGTAAACTCGAGTTGTTCGACCTGAAAAATGATCCCTCGGAGAAAACGAACCTCGCTGCCAAGCGGCCCGGTTTGGTCAAGCGCTTGGCTAAGCGACACGCTGACTGGCAGGCAGAGATGCGCCGCTCGACAGCAGAACGCGGAATAGCCAAGCCCAAACAAAAAGCAGCCCTGGCCAAACCAAGTGCCCGGGAGTTAAAGCGTGAACAAAAACGTGCCGAGCGAAAAAAAGCCCGTCAGAAAACGATTCAACCCAAATGATCTATCTCCGCACTTTCTCGGCGACTCTTTGTGTCTTCATCGCAGCCAACCTGGCCAACGCCAAGCCGAATGTGATGCTGATTGTTTGCGACGACCTGAACACCCACGTCAGCACATCCGGTTATCCGCACATCCAGACACCGCATCTCGACCGCTTGGCCAAGGAAGGCGTCATCTTTAAGCGTGCCTATTGCCAGTACCCTGTATGTGGACCGTCGCGGGCATCGTTTCTAAGCGGCCTGTATCCCGAGTCGACCGGGGTATTCAACAACAAGATCGACATCCGCGACACGCGCCCCGGCACGCTGTCGCTGCCGCAGTTCATGAAAGAGAGCGGCTACTGGACTGGCGGCGTGGGAAAGATTTTTCACACTGTGCGCCACGAACCGGGCGATCTTGGATGGAATGAGTATCACCGGTTTGAGAATGACGAATTCCCGTTCGTCACTGAGGCTCGCAAACAGTTCGAGGCAGAACACGGCTCCGTCGAGCGTGGTAAAAACCGGCGAAGATGGAAGGAGAAACTGCAGGGATTATTCACCCAGACCCGCGGTCAACAGCAACCCGGGTACGGTCCAAGCGGTCTGGACGATTTACAGCATCGGGATGGACGCAACGCGCGCAAGGTCGTCGAGTGGCTTGAGAAAAAAAGCTACGGTGACAAGCCGTTTTTCATCACGGTCGGCATCCACAAGCCGCACGTCCCGTTTATTGCGCCGCAAAAATATTTCGACCTTTACCCCCGGCAAAAACTGCAGTTCGAGTTAAGCCCGGCGAACGATTGGGATGACATTCCACGGATGGCGATGGTCAAGCGATTTGGCGGATTTGGGTTCGAACTTGGCAAGGAAAACGATGCGCTGCGCCGCGAGTACACGCAGGCTTATCACGCCTGTGTGTCGTTTGTGGACGCACAGATCGGTCTGATCCTCGACAAGTTGAAGTCACAAAAACTTTGGAACGATACGATTGTGATTTTCACCTCCGACCACGGTTATCATCTCGGCGAACATTTCATGTGGGGCAAGGTCACGCTGTTCGAGGAATGCGCCCGGGTGCCTCTCGTCGTGCGCGTTCCAGGTGCATCCCAGGCAGGCACGACCAGCGACGGTCTGGTTGAGACTATTGATCTGTTCCCTACTCTGGCCGAGTTGTGTGGCCTCACCACCCCGGCACATCTTCAGGGTCAAAGCTATGTGAGCCTCATTCGTAAACCGGACGGCCCGGGCAAGCCCAGCGCGTACACTGTCGTGTCCCGCGGGACCCAACTCGGCCGATCGATCCGAACCCAGCGCTGGCGCTATGCCGAATGGGGCGAAACCAAGGCCGCCGAGTTGTACGATCTGAAGAGTGACCCGAGGGAGTACACCAACCTGGCAAAGTCCCCCAAGCATCGCGATACTGTCAGGCGAATGAAAACCCGCTTGGTCAAGCGTCAGGTCCAAGCAGAGGCGGCCCGGAAATCTCCCAAATAATCGTCCGTTTTTTTTGGCCTCTTTTTTCTGGCAAAACTTGGCCAAGGGCATAATCTCCTAGCTCCGACAGGACGATGCTGACGTTTTTTGACGGCCAACAGCCGATGAACCGCCGTGAGTTGCTCCGTGTGGGCACGCTCGGTTTGGGAGGGCTGTCACTATCATCGCTGTTTGGCGTCAAGGCCTTGGCCAAGGGCCAGCCGAATCCGCTCACGGGCAAGTCGGTAATTTTTCTTTTTCAACAGGGCGGGCCAAGTCAGCATGAGACGTTCGATCCCAAGCCGGATGCGCCGTCAGGTGTGCGATCGGTTGGGGAAGTGATTTCGACTTCGGTTCCCGGAACCCATTTCAGCGGCTGGATGCCGCGCTTGGCCAAGTTGGCGCACAAGTTCATCGTGGTACGATCGTTTAGCACGGAAAACTCCGGTCATAACATCCAGCCAATCGTAAGTAAGTCGTCGAAAGAGGCCAACATCGGTGTGCATTTTTCACGCGTGGCCGGAGTAACCCGCCAGGACTCAGGCGTGCCGACCAACGTGGTGCTATTCCCCCGCTCGGTCGCAGCGGATGTGCCTGGCCCGGAGGCGCGCGGAAACATTTCTGCCACCGGTCCATACAGCAAGGGCTACGCTCCGTTCATCCCCGGCAAGGGTGGGCAGTTGCAGGACGACATGAACTTGGCTCTGCCACGGGATCGATTTTTTGAACGACGCAAACTGCTTGCCGGACTGGACAGCCTGAACCGTTCAGTGGATCTGACTGGGCAGGTCGGTGCGCTGGATGAGATTCAGCAGCAGGCCGCCGAGGTGTTACTGGGCGGCGGCGTGTCCGCGGCGCTGGATTTGTCGCGGGAAAACTCTCGTGTACTGGCCCGCTACGACACGAGCCGCTACATGGGGGGAAAAAAATGGAACTCGGTCACCCGTGGCACGAAGGGCTACTACAATGCCCAGGCCGGTACGATTGGTAAGCTGCTACTGCAGGCTCGCAGGTTGTGCGAGGCCGGTTGCGGCTATGTGACCATCCACGCGAGCTATGCTGGAGTTTGGGACATGCATGCCGATCAGAACAACCTGAACATGCACGATGGCATGGAGGCTGTCGGGCACAGCTTTGACCATGCTGTCGCGGCATTTATCGAGGACTGCGAGGCTCGTGGTTTGTCCGACAAGATCATGCTTGTTTGTTGTGGAGAAATGGGTCGTACCCCTAAGCTTAACGAACGCGGTGGACGCGACCACTGGGCACGTCTGGCGCCGCTCATGATTTACGGTGGCGGCATCGATGGCGGCCGGGTCATTGGCAAATCCGATCGCCTTGGTGGCGAACCGATCACTGATGCATACAACCCCAGACACCTCATTTCATCCATCCTCCGAAAGGTCATCAACCCCGGCCAACTGCGCCTCATCCCCACCGCTCCCAAAGAAGTAACCGAACTGCTCGATCACCCGCCCATTGCCGGGCTAGGGATTGGCTGATTGGCGCTGCAATGTCTTACTCTTTTAGGAATCAGCAACCAACTGGGAAAGTATCAATGAAACAGATTGTCATGCTCCCTAGGTTCATTGTTGTTCTTCTTACAGCCAGTTTCATTACCCATGCCGATGAGAACGGTGCAACCATTAAGCTTTTCAACGGCAACGATCTTTCCAATTGGGTGGTTATGGGCAAGCAGGAGGGATGGGAAGTCAAGGATGGAGTGATTCGTTCCGAAGGAGGCAACGGAGGTCATTGGCTAAGGAGTAAAAATAAATACCAGGATTTTCTCTTTAAGGTGGAATGGCGCGTCTCCAAGGGCGGCAACAGTGGTGTCTACATCCGTTCAGCGGATAAGGGGCAACCCTGGGAGACAGGGTATGAAATCCAGATTTCAAATGAGCCCAGGGATGATCTGCACTGTACCGGTTCTCTATATGGTTTCTTCCCTGTAAAGCCTCGACCCGATGAGTCAGCGGATAAATGGCATACGTTTGAGATTCATTGCAAAGGAACCAAAATTAAGATTATTGCTGATGGAGTGACCTGTGTGAACGCAGACCAAGCGAAACATGAAAAAGCCAAGTTCAAGCCGCTTGTCGGATACGTTGGGCTGCAGGATTCACATTCGCCGACTGGCCACTATGTTGAGTATCGCAATGTCACCCTGAAAGCGCTTAAAAAGTAAAATGGCGTTGGCTGTTGAAGGGTTTGTCGTATCTCGGCGAGGTGACCGGATGAAAAGAATTCTCCCAACTGTTTTGCTATTTGCTTGGGCTATGCTTGGCCAGGCTGCAGGCCAGACCGTTGCCGAGCGACCGAATGTGGTTTTGATCATGGCGGATGATCTTGGCTACCACGACCTTGGCAGCTATGGGCATCCGAAAATCAAAACACCAGTTCTCGACCGCCTGGCCAAGCGTGGCGTGAAGCTGACCGCGTTTTATGCCGGTGCAACTGTCTGTACACCATCGCGGATGGCGCTGATGACCGGCTCGTATCCCACCCGGCTTGGCTGGAGCAAGGGGGTCGTTGGGCACATCCTCTCCACCGCCCACGGCCTGAGTCCAAGGGCGGTGACAATGGCCGAGCGCTTCAGGTCTGCCGGTTATCAAACAGCCATGTCTGGCAAGTGGCACCTTGGCGATCGGCGGCCTTTCCGGCCGCATCGGCAGGGTTTTGGCCGCACGTTTTACATTAACAAAAGCAACAACCAAACCGATGAACTATGGCGTGGCGACAAGTTGCTCGAGAAGCCGTATGAGAATCGGTTGCTGACGGAAAAATTCACCCGCGAGGCGATCGACTTCATTCGGGCGAACAAGGCCAAGCCGTTCTTCCTGTACCTGCCCTATTCGGCACCGCACTTCCCGGTTGAGCCGCACCCGGACTGGGAGGGCAAATCCGACTTTGGCGTCTACGGCGATGTCGTCGAGGAGATGGACGCCCGCATTGGCGAGATTCTGGATACTCTCAAAGCCGAGGGACTGGAGAAGAAAACGCTTGTTATCTTCTGCTCCGACAACGGGCCGGAACCGCTGACCAAGGAGTCGTTGGCCAAGCCGTTCCGTGGCAAAAAATGGAGTTCGCTCGAGGGCGGCACCCGCGTGCCGTGCATTCTCAATTGGCCGGGTGTCCTTCCCGCTGGCCGCGAGATTGATGCGATGATTTCAGCGATGGATCTACTGCCCACGCTGACACACGTTTGTCGTATTGACCTGGCCAAGCGCAACCCTCATTCCGTACCCATTGACGGCGTGAACGTATGGGGCACGCTGCTTGGCCAAGCGACAAAACATCCCCGCAACGACCTGCTTTACTGGCACGGTTCGAACGGATTTGAGGCTATTCGTGTGGGCGACTGGAAGCTGTTTCCCGACTGCCGCCATGCCAAGTTGAAAGGCACCGGCCCGGCGCTGTTCCATTTGGCCAACGATATTGAGGAGAAAAACGACCTGAGCCAACAATACCCCAGGCGTTTGAAGTCCATGCAGGCATTGGCCGAGCAACGCCTGGCCAGCATCCGGTCGATGTCCATCCCGCTTGGCAAAACGGAGGCGGATTAACCTTAACTCCAAAGTCTCAATCGTATTTTCCAATTGCCATCCGATGCCGCTTGGGCATCATTTGCGAACGCATTTATTATCACATGAAAAAAACTGTACTACTGTTCACTGTCGCCTGCACCCTTCTGACGGGATGCAGGCACCTTCAGCTGTCTTCAAAGGTTGAGGGTTCGTTGAAACCCCATCTCGGCGAAGCGAAATTCGATCTCCAGCCGCTGTTTTCCGGCGAACGTTTCGGGAACGTCGTAGTGTCGATGGAAGGAACAATCATCGCCACATGGGGCACGGGCCACGTCCGCGCGCGGCGCAGTGAGGATGGGGGTCAAACCTGGGGGCCGGAAATTGTAATCGCCAAGCCAGGTTTTCAGACCGGCGGCCTGACGGTAAACGAAGACAATGGCGACATCATTGCATTCGTCGAGGATCGCCATCCGCCGGCCCCGATACATGTATACGTCAGCAGCGACGACGGCAAAACGTGGAACAAGATCGAAACCAACATTAAGCCGGACTCCAAGGGCAACGACCCGTCGATGCATATGAACGAGCACGGCATTACCCTGCGCCACGGCGAACACAAGGGCCGGTTGATTCGCCCTTCTCGTTGGTACGCCGGTAAGAACGACCGCAGCAAATGGCCGCAACATTACACCAATGCCATCTACAGTGATGACGGTGGCAAATCCTGGCAGGCCAGCGAGCCGTTTCCGGCTAACGGCACAGGCGAAGCTACCATCGCGGAGCTGAGCGACGGCACAATCTACTACAACTCTCGCCGCCACTGGGCGGAGGAAGGGGCCAACCCGCGCCGACGCTGGACTGCGACCAGTACAGACGGCGGTCACATCTGGAAAAACCTGACCTACTGCGATGCCTTGCCGGACGGCCCGCAAAATACCAACTACGGCTGCATGGGTGGGCTGACGCGACTTGCCGTGAAGGGTCGGGATATTTTGATTTACAGCAACTGCGACAGCCCAAGCGGTCGCGTTAAGGGGACCGTATGGGCTAGCTTTGACGGCGGCAAAACCTGGCCGATCAAGCGCTTGGTTTTCAAGGGCCCCCACGCCTACTCGTCGCTGACCTCCGGCCGGCCGGGCACGGCCACTGAGGGCGTGATCATCCACCACTTTGAGGGAGGCCCTAAGGGCGGCTCCGCCGTGGCCCAGTTTAACCTTGCTTGGATTTTGGAAGGCGGCACCAAGACCGGTGACGGCGAGTTGCCCTCTTACCTGAATTAGTCCAAGTGGGGATGATCCGACTCCTACTCATCATTGCGGGTATGCTCGGCGGCCAAGCATTTGGCCAAGCATTTGGCCAAGCGGACGATCAGGCCGCCATCGATTCCATCAAGAAAAACGGCGGCCTGGTTTTGCCATCGTCGGAGGGTGAGAATCAGTGGGACATCCAATTCCAGTTGCGTGGACGCGACCTCACTGATGCCGGCTTGGCGGATGTGGCCAAGCTCGGGAATGTAGTTGAGCTCAACCTGCGCGACACGAAGATCACCAGCGACGGGTTGGTGCATCTCAAGGGCCTTGCAAAGCTCACGCGACTCCACCTCGAGAGAACAAACGTGGGCGATGAAGGCATCGCAAACCTCGCCAGGCTGAACGCGCTGGAGTACCTGAACCTGTACGGCACAAAGATCACCGACAAGTCGCTCGACCATCTGGCGGGGCTGAAAAAACTCCGGCAGCTTTACATTTGGCAGACTGATGTGACCGATGATGGAATTGCCGAGTTGAAAAAAGCACTGCCCGCCATCTCAATCGAGAAGGGTATCGAACTCACCACGGTCATACCGGTCAAGAAGGAGGAACCCAAGCCGGAGCACGACCTCAAGTGGCTGCAGGATGGAGGCGACGAGAAACCGCCGGCCAAATCGATCACCGGCGAGTTCACCATCATCCGCTTCATCAACAAGCGCGACAAGGCGGTTAAGTTGTTCTGGATCGACTACGGAGGAAAACCGATGTTTTACGGCATCATTGAGCCCGGCGACGAGCGTCGCCAGAATACCTACGAGGACGCTGTGTGGATGGTTGCGGACCAGCGCGACATGCCGCTGGGTTACTTCGTGACTGGCCGCGAATTCGCCCGGGCTATCATTCCAAGATAACGTTTGGCTGAACTTGTCGTTTTGACAAAAAAACGGTAGTTTTTTGCCGGGTTTAGAGCTTTTGCGATGCTGTGTCTGCGACATACACGGAGAGATTTTCTCCGCTCCAGCGTGGGGTTGGCCGGGTTGACCCTACCGACATTTCTCAAGGCACAGGCTGCTTCGATACCTAGGCGGCGCAAAGCCAAGGCCTGCATCGTCATCTATACTTGGGGTGGCATGAGTCACTACGAGTCGTTCGACCCCAAGCCGGAGGCTCCAGTCGATATCCGCGGCGAGTTCAAGCCGATTAAGACCGCGACGCCGGGCGTTCAATTTTGTGAGCACATTCCCTTGATCGCCAAGCACTCAAACAAGCTCGCCATCGTGCGCTCGGTGCATCACAACGACGGAGCCCACTCAGGTGCCGTCTACCTTAACCTCACCGGACATCGACCGGAGGGGCAGATCAATGCCAAGGGCCGAAAAAACTGGCCTTCGATCAC
Source organism: Verrucomicrobiota bacterium (assembly GCA_030749225.1). Taxonomy (GTDB): domain Bacteria; phylum Verrucomicrobiota; class Verrucomicrobiia; order Limisphaerales; family UBA1096; genus UBA1096. The sequence continues at coordinate 35,551 of JASMKO010000073.1, read as the reverse complement.
CTCGGTGATCTCCCATTTTCATCGTCCGATTGCTGGTGTGCCTGGAGCTGTTCGGATGCCGTACTCGATGTATGACAACGGTCGCCAAATGGCCGGCGAAGGAGCCGGCTGGCTCGGCGGAAAGTACGATCCCATTCTTATGCGGACACCCGCCGGCGAACCGTATGGCGGCGTGAGCCGTTTCGATGACCCCGCGCTCAACCTCAAGTTGAACCTCGAGAAGGAGCGCATCTCCGACCGCCTGACCCTGCTTGAGCAACTCGACCAGTCGCTTGGCCAGCGTTTGGGTGACTCCACCGCGTACGAGAAGCTCGACTACTATCGCCAGATGGCAGCCGACATGCTGCTCGGCTCGCCGGTTCGAGAGGCATACGACCTCGAGACAGAGGATCAGCGTATCCGCGACATGTACGGTGACCACATCGGTGGCCAGTCGTTGCTGCTGGCACGGCGTCTGGTTGAGGCCGGTGTGCCGGTGGTGCAGGCTGTCTGTTCCGCGGGCGATCTCGCGGGCGGCGGTGGCGACAACTGGGACACGCACCGCAATCATTTTTTCAAAATGAAAAACCGGCTGCTGCCGGTATTCGACCGCGCCGTTTCCGCACTGCTTACGGATCTCAAGATGCGTGGCATGCTTGACGAGACGCTGGTGGTGTTCCTCACCGATTTCGGTCGCACGCCGAAAGTCAACGGCAACGGGGGTCGGGACCATCATCCCGGCGTGTACTCGATGGCGTTTGCCGGCGGCGGCATCCAAGGTGGCCAGGTATACGGAGCGAGCGATACGAAGGGGATTGAGCCTGCCTCGGGCGCCTGCAGCCCGGCGGACATCCATGCCACGGTCTACAAGGCGATGGGCATTGACCACAACGCCGAGTTGCACGATCAACTCAACCGGCCGTATGTCATCTGCGATGGCCAACCACTGCCGATCGTCTAGTGTGTTTTCGCTTGACCCCAGTTCGATGGCGATGGCTTTGTGCCCTGTTCGCCTTGGCTTTTCTCAATGCCCTTCAGGCCAAGCGCCCCAACATCATTTTCATCCTTGCTGATGACCTTGGCTGGGCAGAACTGGGTTGCTACGGCAATCGCTTCAACGAAACGCCGCATCTCGATCGCTTGGCCAAACGCGGCGTCCGTTTCACCAACGCCTACGCTTCAGCCCCGGTTTGTTCACCGTACCGCGCGGCGTTGCTCACCGGGCAATACCCGGTGAGGGTCGGTATTCTAGACTACCTTCGGCCCAACTCGGAAAACGGCCTATCGACCGACCACGTCACCCTGCCCGAGCGACTGCGTGAAGTCGGCTACGTCACCGGCATGATCGGCAAGTGGCACCTCTCCGGTTACCGCTACCATGGTGCAACAAAAGTCGTGCGCCCCACTGATCACGGATTCGAATGGAATACCGGTAGCGAGGTCAAGGGAGTGGGCAACGGCGCAAACTTTTGGCCTTATATCTTCCGTTCGCAGCCGATTCGATGGCTGGATTTGCCGGAACAAAAACTGGGCCGCAGGGAGTACCTCACCGACCGCCTCAATCATGAGGCGGTGCAGTTTATCGAGCGCAACAGGGACAAGCCGTTCTTCCTGTTCCTCAGTCATTACGCGCCGCATACCATCCTCAACGGTAAGCCAGCGCTTGTCGCCAAGTACCGCGCCAAGCATCGCCCCGGCAAAAATACGCGCGAACGCTGCTATCTCTGCCAGGACGCCGCACTCGCAGGCGATCCGCAAAACCACTGGGCCGGCGACCACAACCCACATCTGGCTGCATGCTCGAGAGTATCGACGACGGCGTTGGCCGAATCACAGCCAAGCTGAAGGCGCTTGGCCTTGACCAAAATACGGTCGTCATTTTCACTTCGGACAACGGCGGTGAAACCAACGTGACATCCAACGCGCCGTTGCGCGGAGGCAAGAGCCAGCTTTATGAGGGCGGCATCCGCATCCCGCTCATCGTCAGTTGGCCAGAGGAAATCCCGGTTGGCAAGGTGTCACACCAACCCACCGCAAACATTGACCATTATCCAACCCTGCTCACGGCGACTGACACCCTGCCTGACAAGCGTCAGGTATTAGACGGAACATCTCTCTTCAGCGTCTGGAAAGTGCCCGATACCCGGCTTCAACGCAGACCACTATACTGGCACTACCCGCTCAAAAAACCGCACTTTCTAGGCGGTCGTTCAAGTGGCGCGATTCGTGACGGCGACTGGAAATTGATCGAAAACTTCACTGACAATTCCATCGAGTTGTACAACCTTGCCAACGACCCAAGCGAAAAAGTGAACCTCGCCGGGCAGCGACTGGCCAAGGGCAAGGCGATGCTGAGCCAACTCATCGCATGGCGAAAAACGATCGGTGCCACGAATGATCCGCCCAAACGTTAATCAATTGCGCTTGGACAAGCGCTCGGGAAGTATTGCCGCGTGAAGACGTTTCAAAAAATGGCAGCGACGCTGTCGGCGATGGTATTCACCTTTGGCAGCGGCTTGGCCAAGGGTGCGGATGAAGTCGTCAAGTACAAGACCGATGTCGATGTTGCCTACCGCACCGGATCCACTCTCACCGACTACATGAAATTGCGCTGCCGGCTTGACGTTTACCATCCCGTTGGCAAAAAGGATTTTGCAACCGTCGTTTGGTTTCATGGCGGTGGACTGAAGAACGGGAACCGTTTTGCGCCAGCTGCGTTGAAGGGAAAAGGTATCGCCATTGTGCCGGTTAACTACCGGCTGCACCCGAAGGTCAAGTCGCCCGCCTACGTTGAGGACGCCGCTGCAGCCGTTGCGTGGACTCTCAAGAACATTTCGAGCTACGGCGGTTCGCCCAAGCGGGTTTTCGTCAGCGGCCACTCTGCCGGGGGGTATCTCACGAGCATGATCGGGCTGGACAAACGCTGGCTGAAAAAGCACGGAGCCGACCCCGATCAACTCGCCGGGCTCATTCCATTCAGCGGTCACACGATCACACATTTCACCGTTCGCGCTGAGCGCGGCATCGACGGGAAACAACCTGTTATCGACGACATGGCGCCGCTGTTTCACGTCCGCAAGGATTGCCCTCCGCTGCTACTGATCACCGGCGATCGCAAGTTGGAGTTGCTCGGCCGTTACGAGGAAAACGCCTACCTCTGGCGCATGATGCAGGTTGTAGGTCACACTGACACGACTCTCATGGAACTCGACGGCTACAATCACGGCCAAATGGCCGATCCCGCCCATCCCCTTTTGCTACGTTTCATCCGGCGGATTCTCAACGCGGAGTCATCCCGCTAACTCTTACCGATGCAATAAAGGTGATTGTGGGTGCGGATGAAGAGTTGCCCTCGACTGATGGCGGGGCTGGCAGATACCGGTTCGCCAAGTTCGTTCCGGGCGATCACTACAAAGGTTTTCCCGGGACGCACAATCGAGGTCACGCCACGGTCTGAAGTGAAGTAAACCAGTCCGTTTGCAGAAACGGGTGAAGGACTGTGCCCGCTCGGCAACCGCTCCTGCCAGTGTCGCTCGCCGCTTTTAGCATCGAAACAACTCGCGATTCCACTGTCCGCAACAACCAACAAATAGGGGCCTGCGATGATCGGTGAAGGTACGTATGCCGCTCCACGCGTAGTACGCCACGCTATGTGCGTTTCGGTGACGTTACCGGTGCCGTTCGGCTTGATCGCCAGTATGTGTCGCTCGGGATAACCGCCGGTCACGAATACATATTCACCGTTATACACCATTGATGCGACGAACTGCTCCGTTGGTCCGTCCATGCTCCAGTGACGTTTGCCGTTGCGTGGGTCGTAGCTTGCCACCGATAGGCTTCCTGAGAGGATCATCTGCGTGCGACCGCCGATCTCGCGGATAATGGGCGTGACGTAGCTGCGTGTCCTGTTCTCTCGCATGGTCCGCCAACGCTCCTTGCCGGAATCACGGTCGAGCGCCACGATGTAGGCATCCCCATCATGGTCGCCGTTGATAATCACGAGATCCTCAAACAAAACCGGGCAGATGTTGAACCCATGCGCGCTTACAAAGTCACCGACGTTGGTTTTCCACTTTTTATTCCCGTCAAGATCGTAGGCTGCGACAATGATCTTGCCCGGCGTAATCAAGCGTTCAGAGCTGACGTTGGGAGCGATAACCTTGTCGCCCTCGGCCCGCATGAAGGTGGCATAAACCTGTTTGCCATCCGTGGCCGGGGTTCCTGAGGCGCGGCTGTTCAGGCGATGAATCGTCTCAGGAGGAGACTGTACCACAACCTTGTCCCAGACAGTTTTGCCGGTGTGCCGGTCGAGACACAAAAGATGACGTTTATTCTGGTCGGTCAGGCTGGTGGTCAAGAAAACTTGGTTGTCCCAAATGACGGGCGATGAGTGGCCTTCACCAGGAATGACTTTTCTCCATGCGACATTTGCCGTCGCACTCCATTTCGTGGGTATGTTTTTTTCGGGACTGATGCCGTCCCCGCTTGGCCCACGCCAGCCCGGCCAATTCCCTGCCGATAAAGTCGCAGTGAAAAAGAGTATTGAGATGAGGGTTCGCACGCGGGAAGTGTAGTCCGCTTGGCCAAGCGCACAAGGCCAACTTCAGGCAGCAGCCGTTGCTGTCAACAAACCTTGCGCGCATTAATCAATCCGCTGTGCTCTTTGTGTCTCCGTGGCTAGAGTCTCGCCATGCGAATTATCTGCTACCTGTTGATTGGTTTCATATGTTCCACGAGTCATGCTGCCAAGCCCAATGTCTTGTTCATTGCTATCGACGATCTGGCTCCTGCGTTAAAGTGCTACGGTAACCTGATCGCCAAGACGCCACACATTGATCGACTTGCTTCAAGTGGCGTGCGGTTTGACCGGGCCTACAACCAATTGCCGCTTTGCAACCCGACGCGCGCCAGCGTGATGACTGGGCTTCGGCCGGACACCATAAAGGTGTACGACCTCGACCGCTATTTCCGCGATGAGGTGCCCAAAGCCGTGACACTTTCTCAAACCTTCATGAGAAATGGCTGGTGGGCCGGGCGTGTGGGCAAGATTTATCATTACAATGTGCCCGCATCGATTGGAACAAACGGCTTTGACGATCCTCCTTCTTGGCGGAAAACGGTGAACCCGAAGGGGCGCGACAAGGCCGAGGAGGCGCTTGTTTTCAATGCCGAGCCACACCGCAAGATCAGTGCGGCCTTAAGCTGGCTGGCGGCCGATGGAGAGGATGAGGAGCAGACCGACGGCATGATCACAACAGAGGCCATCAAGCTGATGGAGGCCAAGCGCAATCATCCGTTCTTCCTTGGTGTTGGTTTCTTTCGGCCGCACACGCCGTTTGTGGCGCCGAAAAAATATTTTGCTATGTATCCGCTCAATGAGATGCGTCTGCCATACACTCCAAAAGGAGATCGCGACGATATTCCCACCGCCGCGTTCGCCCACAACTGCCCTGTGCCACATTATGGCTTGGGCGAACTGACCTTGCGCAAGGCGTTGCAGGCGTACTACGCGACCATCTCATTTGTCGATGCTCAGGTCGGCAGGTTGATGACCGCTCTCGATGAACTGAAACTGGTCGACAACACCATTGTCGTTCTTTGGAGCGACCACGGCTATCACCTCGGCGAGCACAACGGCATCTGGCAAAAGCGCACCCTCTTTGAGCAGTCTGCGCGATCACCGCTCATCATCCGTGCGGCAGGAGCTAAGGGCAATGGCACTGCCTGTAGGCGCATCGTGGAGTTTGTGGACATTTATCCCACACTCACCGATCTCGCTGGCTTGAAAAACCCAAGCGGTCTCGAGGGCCGCAGCCTCAAACCGCTTTTGCAAAATCCCCTTGCCGAATGGAACGGCACCGCCATCACGCAGGTGCTGCGTCCCGCCGACAAGCGCCTGGCCAAGCCGGTGATGGGTCGCAGCATCCGCACCGACCGCTGGCGCTACAGTGACTGGGCTGAGGGCCTAGCCGGCGTGGAACTGTACGACCACGCTTCGGATCCGTTGGAATTCAACAACCTTGCTCTCAAACCTGACGCGGAGTCCAAGTCCGTGATGCTTCGCCTCCGCAAGCTCCTCGAGCAAAAAGCCAGCGGCAAGGTCCCCACCACACCATTCAATCCCAAGCGCCTTTGATGAGTTGCTTGGCCAAGAGCTTTTGCTTGTCGCCTGGATCAATCATCCAGAAGATCCGGTTCCACAGCAGGTCGCTTCAGCAAGCCGGGTGTGTCCGGCGGGATCGGATTTGCATATGATGAAAGCGGCGTTCTTTACCGGTCTGCGTGCGTTGGATGTACTTGAGATGCCGAAGCCGGCGTTGGAGCGGCCGGGCGATGTGCTGCTTCGCATCGATACCTTGGGTGTGTGCGGGTCAGACATCCATTATTATGCGGAGGGACGGATTGGGAATCAGTTCATCGAGCACCCGGCTACGTTGGGCCACGAATGTGCTGGCACCGTGTTGGATGTGGGCTCTGACGTGGACGGGTTGAAAAGCGGCCAGCGCGTGGCGATTGACCCCGCCATCTCGTGTGGCGATTGCGACCAATGCCTGGCGGGCCGTGCACATACCTGCCGCCAACTTTCATTCCTCGGTTGCCCCGGTCAGGCTCCGGGTGCGGCGGCGGAGTTCATCACTGTCGCCGCTGAGTCGTGTTATCCCATCCCCGACTCAATGACGATGGTGCAGGCGGCCTTGGTGGAACCGTTGTCGGTGGCTGTCTATGCGGTGCGCCTTGCGGAGACAAGCGCCGGCGGTGCCGTGGGTATTTTGGGAGCGGGACCGATCGGTTTGTCTGTTCTACTCGCGGTGCGCGCACTTTGTCCGGGCCGGACATTCGTCACCGATTTGTTTAACAACCGTCTTTCTTTGGCCACGCGGTGCGGTGCCGACTGGACCGGCTCGCCGAAGATCAATAATATCGTTACCGAGATTCTGAAGGAGGAACCTGGCGGGCTTGATTGTGTTTTCGAATGTGCTGGGCGACAGGAGACCCTTGACCAGGCGGTCGAGTTGTTAAAGCCGGGCGGGGTGCTGGTGTTGGTTGGCATTCCGGAGAGCGAACGGGTGGATTTCAGGATCGACTCGTTGCGTCGGAAGGAACTTCGGCTGCAGAATGTCCGCCGGCAAAATAACTGCACGAAGGCTGCCATTGATCTCGTGGCCAGCGGTACGGTTGATGTAAATCCGCTGGCGACGCATCACTTCGAATTGAAGGAAATAAAGGCCGCATTCGATCTTGTGGCGGACTATTCGGATGGGGTTGTCAAGGCGATCATCCACATGCCCAACGCACCGGACCAACCTCGGTAGTTCTGCGCAACCGGGCCGGGCAGGGTGTCTCGCCAAAGCTTTGAATTGAGATTAATCCAGTGAAATATGAGGTAATTGGCCGGATTAACGAACGAACCAGTAGCATTTACAAGGCTTGCAATCTGGACTCAGTCTCAAAAATAGCTTGCGCTTCGCTTGTTTTTTGCCAATGAATTGCATCGTTTTTGAAATGGCGACGGTTTTTGAAATGGCGCTTGGCCAAGCGCGCTCGACTGACCCGCTGATTTGTCACTGTTTTCAAGTGACAGCATCGGCTGTTCGCGGGGCGATTGACGACGGCGGTGCGGAACGGGTTGAAGAGGTGTCGCGGTTGACCGCCGCCGGTTCCGGTTGTGGCAGTTGCCAATGCCGCATCCAGCGCTTGCTGGCCGGGTTGCCGGCCGAGTGCGGCCCGTGCGCACTTTGTCCAGGCTGCGGCACTATCCGCACCCTTTGCGAGTGTCACGTCGCCTAGGTTGCCCATTGGGCTGTGTGTGGGATTAGGTCTCATTGTCACAAAAAAACTTCTTTCATTTTCCGCTTCAACTTGGTTTATAATCGGCGCGTGTGGAGCCGGTTTTCGTCATGATCCAAATCTGGGCGGCGGAATCGCATCCAAAAACAAATCATGAAAGGAAACGAACAAGTCATAGAGGCGTTGAACGCTGGTCTAACTATCGAACTGACGGCGATCAACACTTACTTCATCCACTCCAAGATGCTTCGCAACTGGGGTCTGAACAAGTTGGCTGACTACTATTACGCGGAATCAATGGAGGAAATGAAACACGCGGACGAGGTCATCGACCGCATCTTGTTTCTTGATGGGATACCGGCCATCTCCCGCTACGATGTGATCAACGTGGGCGACAGCCCGAAGGAGCAGATCGAGAACGGCGTGGCGCTGGAGATCAAGGCGACGGCCACCTACAACGAGGGTATCAAGCTGTGCTCGGAGGTGAAAGACAACGCCAGCCGCGAGTTTATGGAGCGCATGGTGATCGAGTCAGAGCAGAGCATCGACTGGGCCGAGGCGCAGCTGGACCTCATCAAGATGGTCGGCATCGAGAACTACCTCGCCCAGCAAATGGAGGGCGGTGGTAAATAGCCAACCGGTTATTTCAATCCCTTACTCAAAAAGGGCCACATCTTTTGAGGGTAGAAGCGGTGCCCGCTGCTTCCCCATTTCAGGTCGGTGTGGTTGGGGACATCTACGGCTTGAAAAATTTTCCCGATGTTGATGGCCAGCTTTTCCACAGTCGGTGGATGGTGCAAACTGTCGTCCACGCCGTGCACGATCAAGAGGTGCCGCGGGGCAACGAGGCCGCCCAGTTCTTTCCAGTCTCCCCAGTCCCGGAGTTTGGGAATGAGGCAACAATCGCAGTGAAAGATAAAGCCTTCAGCACTCATGACTGAGGTGAATGAGCAGCTTGGAATCGCGACCCTGATTCGCGTGTCGATCGCCGCGGTGTAGGCGGTAAGGACGCCACCTCCGGAGTTGCCGGTCATCGCGATACGGGTGCGATCGATCAGAGGATTTTTCTCCGCCCAGTCAAGCAATCGTTGCATGTCCCAAACCCTCTCCGCAATGGGAGTGCGCCCGGCGATCAGACAGTGCATGAGTTGAGCCCGGCAGGGGCGGTTTCCGTGGCGGCCTTTGGGATCGGGGACCAGCACCTCATCAGCAAGCCCGCGTGTGGCCGGGGCAATCACCACAAAACCGCGCCGCGCTGCTTGTGCCCCGATATCTCCTTTTTTTTCGAGAACCTTCCGTTTGTGTTTTTCATCCTTGAAAGCACCGGCATAGGAATGCAGCCCGAGTTTGTCGTGGCCGTGCGGGCAAAGCAAAAGGGGGCGAGGTTTTGCCGGTTCTGTATCCTTGGGTACGAGCAAATAAAAGGGAACAAACACACCAGGCTCTGTTTCAATGGAGCAAAGAGACCGGGTAAATGAATCTTCATTTTTTTTCGATTCGCCAAGCTGCACTTTTGGCGTGAAGCCGGCCAGTTCCATTTCCATCTTTTTGAGTCCGGTGAGCTTAATGAGAGCCCTGCGTGCTTTTTTCTGCCACTCCTCAAATCGTAAAGATGGATCAAAGACATGTGTTTGCTTGCCCTGTTGAATGCGCTTAAGGTAATCCCCAATTGGATTCGGATAGGTTACAAACGGCTGGGCTGCATCCTTCGCATGGGTTACTTGGTGAAATAACAGAAAGGAAAATACCACAAACAAAAGTGAAGAGATGCTAAAAGTCCTCGCAAATGTGCGGACAGAGAAAGTGTTGAGGAAATTGTTCATGTTAGCGCCCGTTTAATTACGCTGATTCTGCTGGCAAGGCGAACGCAAAACTCGATTCACCTGCTGCTGTTTCCATCGAAGTGATGGCATCTTTCACAGCCATTTTGAATGCCTTGTTAAACCGTACTGTTTGTACCGATGCAGAGGGCCAATGGCGCTGGGCCACGGTCACGCGCTTGAACGAGAAGAAAAAGCACTTCACCTTTGGTCAAGTGGGTCGTTCATTTCAGGAACAAAAAACATTTTCAAACCGAACTGGATCGATAAGCTGGGTGCTCAGCCGGTTCCATTGGGTGAAAACCATCCCAATGCGATCATAGCCCAGTAACACAGTCAATATCATCATGCACATTCAAAGAATTCTGTTTATTCAAGCTCTCATCCTGTGCAGCGTACAAGCCGCGGAGAAGGGCAATTGGAAACGCCATGTCGTCTGGGAGGGACTGCGTAACAACGTGGCGGTGGCGGCCGACTTCACCCGAGATGGCAAGGTGGATGTCATTAGCAATGCCGGTGGCAAAACTCGACTGTTTGTCGCGCCGGACTGGAAGGAGATTATTATCGGAGATCACAAGGATCATACATTCATTCACGGTGAAACCTTTGACGTGGACGGTGACGGAGATGCGGATTTCATCGGAGCACGCTATCAACCCGGCCTCATTGTATGGTTCGAGCAACCAAACAAGAATGCAGCCGCCGGCCCATGGAAGGTGCGTATTGCCGAGGACGAAATCATTGGCATCCACGGCGTGCTAAAGGCAGATGTGAACGGTGACGGCAAACTTGACCTTCTCGCCAACAGTGCCCAGCCGAGGGGGAGATTCCCCGATTCTGCCGTGTGGCTGGAGGTGCCCAGAAATCCACATGAAGCCGACCGCTGGACACGCCATGTTTTTGCTAAGAACGACGCGCCCGGCCTGAGCCACTATCTGGGGGCAGGCGACCTCAACGGTGACGGCCGACTTGATATCACCCTCGCCGCCAAGGGCGGATCTTCGGACAAATCCGGTAAGGGCGAATGGTTTGCATGGTGGGAGGCAGGAGAGGATCCGACCAAGCCGTTCAAGAAACATCGGCTGCCGGGTAAGCATCCTGGAGCGACCAATATTCTTCCCGCGGACGTGAACGGCGACGGTAAACCGGACATCGTTGCCAGCCGCGGCCATGGAACCGGCCTTATTTGGTACGAGAATCCCGGGTGGAAAATTCACGACATCAACACTGAACTCCTGTCTTCACACTGCTTGCAGGTGGGCGACATCGACGGCGATGGCGACATCGACGCCGTCACCTGCGCCTATGTGAGTCGTAAGGCCGCCTGGTTTGAGAATGACGGAAAAGGTAGGTTTACCACCCACATCATCCACGACGACCAGGCCGCCTACGACATCCGCCTTGTGGATATGGATGCCGATGGCGATTTCGATACCCTTATCGCCGGGCAGCAAAGCAAAAACGTGGTTTGGTATGAAAACCCTCTGAAGTAGTTGGTTCTGGCTGAAGATTGACAAGGGGTGTGACTTCAACTCTTTGAACTATGAGTCCTTGGCCAAGCGGTGGGCCGCTGCGATAAGTTTGGACAGGAAAGATGCACTTTAGGCCATCAAATCCGCTCGCGAAATGGGGAGAATGATGGTACTAGTGCGGGAGTTTATGAGGTTCTTTTTTTTGGCAACCTCGTTTGCGCTCCTTGGCGGTGGCTTGGCTTCGGGTTTGGCCAAGCCGGGGGAGCTGCCCCAGCCGCGCTTGGCCAAGTTCCGGGCCGAGGTGGAGCCTGTGTTGGAGCGGGTGTGCGTTGGCTGTCACGGGCCGGAGAAGCAAAAGGGGAAATTTCGCGTCGACACGTTGAACCCGAATTTGTTGTCGGGAAAGGATGTCAAATGGTGGCTGGAGGTTTTCGATGTGATCGGCAACGGCGAAATGCCACCCGAGGATGCCGATGCGCAACTTGCCGATGCTGAGAAGGTGCGAATAGTCGACTGGTTGTCAGGGGAAATTCAGGTCGCATCCGAGGTGCGCCGTAGCGAGCAGGGGCACACGTCATTCCGTCGGCTGACGCGGTACGAGTATCGGTACGTCCTTCAGGATTTGCTTGGAATTTCCCACGACTTTTCGCGTGACCTGCCGCCGGAGACAGTTTCTGAGGACGGCTTCAAGAACAGCTCCGAAATGTTGCAAATGACGGGGGTGCAGTTTGAGCAGTACCGGGATCTGGCACGCAAGGCACTGGAACAGGCAACCGTGCGCGGCCCGCGACCTCAGCCAGTTTACTACGGCATCTCGATGAGGGATGCCGCCAAACGGATCAACGCCAAGTACACGGCGAACATCGAGGGGACACGCAGACGGATAGGGGAGGAGGGATTGACGGTTGCGGAGGCCTTCGAGCAGCAGGGTGAAAAATTTGAACGTAACCACAATGGAATGCACTACCGGGATTTGGTGACCGGCCAGGGTATCGGGCCGCGATGGAGTTACAACGGTGCCAAGTACGCATGGACACCCTCCCATACCAAGCCAAAGGTGCCGTCGGTTTCATCCGACGTAGTGGTTATTCCGCCGAATGCGAAATACATCATCGACGTAGGCGACGGCCTGCCGGACACAGGCAACATGCGAGTGCGCATCCGGGCGGCGCGATATTCGGCCATGGAAAAACATCTGCCGACACTGCGGTTGTTTTTTGGTAACCAAGCCAGCAACGATTCACGCGTCGCGGTCCGGGCTGGCGACCGCGACATCACTGTCACCTCGCAGCCGGACAGGCCGGAGTTTTATCACTGGGACGTCCGCCTCAGCGAGATCGCTCGCAACGCCTATCGTCACATCAAGAAACTGGGCGACTTGCCCAACCCTGCGGAGTTTCTTCAAATTCAAAACACCTCCAGCCGGAAGGTGGCCGTGCAGATCGATTACGTGGAGATCATTGCGCCGACCTTTGACCAATGGCCGCCGGAATCGCACACGCAAATTTTCTTTGACAGCCCCAATCAAAAGAACGAGGTCAAATACGCCCGCAAGGTGCTGGCTCAATTCATGCGTCGAGCGTGGCGCCGGCCGGCGACCGACGCGGAGATCGACCAAAAGATGGCGCTTCTGGAAAAATTCCGGTCGCAGTGCGAGGATCTGCAGGAGGCAATGGTCGAGGTGCTGGCCACGGTCCTGGCCTCGCCCAAGTTCCTGTATCTCGCCCGGGCCGGCGAGGCGGATAGCCAGGGGGTTTCCGATCAAGAGTTGGCCAGCCGACTTTCGTTTTTTCTCTGGAGCAGTCTGCCGGATGCGAAGCTGCTGCGTTTGGCCAAGCAGGGCCGACTGCGGAAACCCAAGGTGCTGGAGCGACAGGCCAAGCGCATGCTGGCGGACCCGAAGGCCAAGCGCTTGACCAGACACTTCACACGCCAGTGGCTGGGGCTTGAGCTGCTGGATTTTTTGAAGGTCGATACCAAGGAACACGGACGGTTTGACCCGTTGCTCATGGAGTCTATGAAGGAGGAGCCGGTGGCGTTCTTCGCCGAGGTGCTGCAGCGCGACCGGCCGGTGACGGATTTTCTCCAGTCGGATTACGCGATGGTGAATGATCGGCTTGCTCGGCATTACGAGCTGCCGGAGTTGGTTGGCAGCGATCTGCGCCCGGTGAAATTGCAGTTGGGCGACCGGCGCGGCGGCCTGCTCACGCAGGCCGGTTTGTTGGCGATGAACTCGGACGGCAAGGATTCTCATCCGCTCAAGCGCGGCATCTGGCTGCTGGAAAACATCCTAAATGATCCGCCACCGCCGCCACCGCCCGCTGTGCCGGAGATCGACCTGGCTGACCCGGAGATTCTCAAGCTCACGCTCAAGCAGCGCATGGAGCAACATCGTGACGACCCGGCCTGCTACTCGTGCCATACCAAGATCGATCCTTGGGGGATTGCGTTCGAAAACTTCGACGCGGTCGGTAGGTGGCGCGACAAGATCGGCAAGGAGCCTGTCGATGCCACAAGCAAGTTGTTCAACAAGCATGAGCTGCGCGGTATGGCAGGCCTCAAGCAATACCTGCTGGCCACCCGGCAGGACCAGTTCGCCCGCGCCATGACCCACAAGCTGGCAGCCTACGCGCTTGGCCGACCGCTGACATTCGGCGACCGTGCTCAGATCGACGGAATCACCGCCGACCTCCGGGAGCAAGATGACGGGTTGAAGGCCCTAGTAATTCTGATTGTCAAAAGTGATCTGTTTCAGTTAAATTAATCCCAGCAGCAGGAAGGCCATGAACAAGAACTTATCTGCCTTGGATCGTCGGAAGTTTTTGCGGGGCACAGGCGTGGCGCTTGCGTTGCCTTGGCTTGAGTCCTTTACCGGTGTGGTTCGTGCGGCACAGCAGCCCATCAAGCGCAAACGCTTGGCCTGTTTTTACATGCCGGACGGTGTTCCCATGCCGTTGGTCAAGGATCCGGGCTTCGAGGACTGGAGCTGGTTTCCTCACGGTGGCGGGAGGGAGTTCAAGTTCACCAAGTGCATGGAGACGCTCGAGCCGCTACGCGATGACCTGACAGTGTTCTCCGGCCTGTCGCATCCGGCCGTGCGTCGTGTCCATGGCCACTCCAACGCGGATCAATTTCTCACCGGCGCGGACACCGGCGCGGATGGCAACTATCAAAACAGCGTTTCCCTCGATCAGTTTTTTGCCATGGAAGCCGGCAAGCACACCCGCCTTTCCTCGCTTGTCATGTCTACTGATGGTGGCACCGGCTCGCCGCGTGGTGCGCAAACGATGTCGTACAACAACAGCGGCCGACCCATTCCCGCAGAGCACAAGCCCAAGCGCATCTTCGACATGCTGTTCGTGAAGAGCGGTCCCGATGCCGCACGGCGTCTGGCCCTTAGCAAAAGCGCGCTGGATGACCTGATGGAGGACGCCCGTTCGCTGAAGCGTTCCCTGTCGAAACGCGACCAGGAGACGCTCACGGAGTACCTGCAATCCGTGCGTGACACCGAGGTGAAGGTGGAGAAGGCCAAGCGCTGGCTGAACATCCCGCTCCCGCAGGTGGACGTCGATCATCTCAAGCTCGATATCACGCCGGAGGATCCGCGCAACTATCTGCGCACGATGTACGAGTTGATCTACCTCGCGTTCAAGACCGACACCACCCGCGTGGCCACCTACCAGTTGGGCCGCGAGAACGGCGTCGGCATCAGTGACTACCTTGGTCGTGCTGTGGGATTTAAACTCACCCACCAACTCTCGCACGCCACGCGCGAACCGGATGGCTTCAAGAATTTCGGCACCTACTGCCGGTTCATCAACGACGAACTGGGCCGCTTGGCCAGCAGGCTCAAGGCAACGCCTGAGCCGGGTGGGGAGGGCAGCATGCTCGACAACACCGCGCTCTTTTTCGGCTCGGCCTCCAGTGCCTTCCACCTCTCGCGCAATTACCCGCTGCTGCTGTTCGGTGGTCGCAACATGGGCTTCAAACACGGCCAATATCTGAAATACGGCGAGGGCAATGACAAACACCAGGCAACCTCCGGCATCAGCACCGACTCCGGTTGGCAGGCTGAGATGGGTTACACCGAGCTGCCCCTCTCCAGCCTTTACCTCACCATGCTTCACAAACTCGGTGTGGAAACCGACAGCTTCGGCGGCAGCACAGAAACCTTGAGCGAGGTTTAGGTCGCACGTCTGTTCAAGAGGATTGACGAAATGGGGGAGCGGCTGGGACACTCCCCGGCATGAAACCAGCGACCTTTTTCAAAGCCTGCGTATTCTCCGTGTTTCTGTTTGCCACAGGAACCCTCCAAGCCGTCAGGCCCAACTTTGTCATCATCTTCACAGACGACCAGGGGTACGGAGATCTGAGCTGTTTCGGCTCGAAGACCATTCGCACGCCGAACATCGATCGCATCGCCAAAGAGGGACGGAAGTTCACGAGTTTCATGGTGGCTTCGCCGGTGTGCACACCATCGCGTGCGGCGTTGTTGACCGGCTGTTATCCGAAGCGCGTGGGGATGCATCAGCACGTGCTGTTCCCGGCCTCGACGAAGGGGCTGAACGCCAAGGAGCACACCATCGCTGATCATCTGAAAGGGCAGGGATACGCCACGGCCTGTTTCGGCAAGTGGCACCTCGGCCACCACAGGGAAGTGTTGCCGACGGCCAACGGCTTCGATACCTACTACGGCATTCCGTATTCCAACGACATGAATCACCCCGACAACAAGGGCAAGCCGCGCGGCGGCTGGCAGGGGATGGACATCTTGTGGAACGATCCTGAGTCCACGCTGACCAAGTGGAAGACGCCGCTGTTTGAGGATGAAAAAATCGTCGAGTTGCCGGTTGATCAGCGCACCGTCACGCGCCGGTACACGCAGAAGTCCATCGACTTCATCAAGGCCAACAAGGACAAGCCGTTCTTTGTTTACCTGCCGCACTCCATGCCGCACATCCCGCTGTACGTGCCCGACGAGGTGCGCGATCCCGATCCGAAGCGATCGTACATCAACACCATCGAGCACATCGACGCCGAGGTGGGCCGCCTGCTCAAGACGCTCGATGAGCTGAAGCTGGCCGAAAACACCTACGTCATTTACACCACCGACAACGGCCCGTGGCTTCCCTTCCGCCACCATGGCGGTTCTGCCGGTCCATTACGCGAAGGCAAAGGCACCACTTTCGAGGGTGGGCAGCGTGTGCCATGCGTGATGCGCGGTCCGAGCATTCCCGCCGGATCGGTGTGTGATGAGCTCACCGGCACCATTGACCTGCTTCCGACTATCGCCGCCATCACCGGCAAGGCTTTGCCCAAGGGCCGCAAAATTGATGGCCTAGATGTTTCCGGCCTCTGGAAGGGTACAGAGAAAAAATCCCCTCGCGAGGAATTCCTGCATTACACTTCCCGCGGTGATCTGGAGGGACTGCGCAGCGGCAACTGGAAGCTGCTGGTGAAAAAGCCTCGCCGGAACAACAACCGTTCGCCGCAGGTATTTCTCTTCGACCTTGGCAAGGATGTTGGCGAACAAAACAACCTCGCCGAGGCAAAACCAAAGGTCGTGAAGAAACTTCAGGCGCGCATGGAGGCCCTCGACGCGGAGATCACAAAAAACGCCCGCAAGCCCTGGTTTAAAAACTGATCGGCGATCCCCCGTCCTCAGCATGCCGGTTCATTCTCCTGATAAATCATGGTCAGGTTGCTGAGGTGGCATCTTTTCGCATTGCCGCCGTTTTCGCCTGTGGGCAGGCTGGGCGGATGCGATGGGTCTCCCTGCTTTGTCTCTTGGGTTTGTTCCCGGCCATACAGGCTGCGGACCGCCCGAATGTCCTGTTCATCGTCGTTGACGACCTTCGTCCTGAGCTTGGGACATACGGGGCGCAGCATATTCAGTCCCCCAACATAGACCGCTTGGCTAAGCGCTCGACTCAATTTGACCGTGCCTACTGTATGGTGCCCACTTGTGGCGCCTCACGATCAGCTATGATGACCAGTATTCGACCGGCAAACAATCGATTCACCAGTTTCCTCACGCGGGCGGATGTGGATGCGCCGCAGGTGGACGGGCTCCACACACACTTCAAAAAAAACGGCTACCACACGGTCTCGCTTGGCAAGGTGTTTCACCATCGATCCGACAGTGAGCACGGCTGGTCAGAGGAACCGTGGCGGGCCGGCTCCTTTACCTATCATCTTCCGGAAAATCGCGAAATCCAGCGCAAAAAAATCGGCTCGGGCACCAAGCCCGCCCGCGCTGCCCCCTACGAGAATGCCGACGTGCCGGACAACGCCTACCCGGATGGACGGTTGGCCGAGCATGCAGTCGAGACGATGGGCCGCTTGGCCAAGCGCGAGCAGCCATTCTTTCTTGCGGTCGGTTTTTTTAAGCCGCACCTGCCGTTCAATGCACCGGGGAAATACTGGGATCTGTATCCGAAGGATACCATCAAGCTTCCGGACAATTATCGACAAAAACCAAAGGATGCCCCGCAGGAAGCGGTGCACAACTCAGGCGAGTTGCGCGCCTACCACGGCGTGCCTAGGCGTGGCCCGGTCAGCGACGAGGTGGCGCGGAACCTCATTCGTGGTTACTTCGCTTGCGTCAGCTACACCGACACGCTGATTGGCAAGTTACTGGAAGAACTCGATCGGCTCAAACTCGCCGACAACACGATCATCGTTCTTTGGGGGGACCACGGTTGGAACCTTGGCGAGCACACGATGTGGTGCAAACACAGTTGCTTCGAGACTTCACTACAGGTGCCGCTGCTTGTCGCTGCTCCTGGGCATAAAGCGGGTCAACGAAGTTCCAAGCTGGTGGAGTCGATCGATATTTATCCGACGCTCTGCGAGCTTGCGGGCTTGGCCAAGCCGGGGCATCTCCAGGGGCAAAGCCTCGTTCCACTATTAGAAAATCCTAAATCCGAATGGAAGCCGTTTGCTATCAGCCGATACCGGACCGGTGACACCATTCGAACCGATCGCTTTCGTTACAGTGAGTATTCAAAGAACGGCCAGGCGCTTGGCCGAATGCTCTATGATCACCAGGTAGACCCCAACGAAAACAATAACATCGTGGATGCCAACGCGCAGGCCAAGCACACCGGTAACCTTGCCAAGCGCCTGCATGTCAACATGGGAAAACCGAGCCCTCTTAAAGAAAAAAATAATGATCCTTCCAAAAATAGCCGTGACGATGGGTGACCCCGCCGGCATCGGGCCGGAGATTTGCCTGCGACTGTTGCAGGATGAGGAGATTACCAGGATTTGTACGCCGGTCATTTTTGGCAGTGCGGTGGTGCTGGAACAAGCCGCCGCCCAGTGCCGCCTGGTCAAGCCAGGGAAAGTCGTCAGCGGCTTGGGCGAGGCCGACGGGCCGTGCGTGCTCGACATCGACGCGATCGGCCCGGGCGACTTTGTGACCGGCACTGTTAACTCCGCCACCGGCCGGGCCGGCTACACATACGTTGAGGATGCCATCAATGCCGCGCTAAGTGGGCAGATCTCAGCGGTGACCACGGCCCCACTTAACAAAGAGGCGCTCCACGCGGCTGGTTTTCCGTTTCCCGGGCACACGGAAATTTTCGCCGCCAAGACTCACGCGCTGCGCGCCTGTATGCTGCAATACTCGAGCGAAGTGCGCGCAGTTTTTGTGACCACCCACGTGAGCCACGCCGAGGTGCCTGCATTGCTGACAAAAGCCGCGATCCTCGACACCATCGAGTTGGGAGCGCAGGCCATGCGGCGCCTCCGCAGCGCCGAACCGCGGATCGTTGTCCTTGGTCTGAATCCGCATGCCGGTGAAAACGGGCTGTTCGGCAAGGAGG
The DNA here is from genome assembly GCA_030749225.1 of Verrucomicrobiota bacterium. Classification (GTDB taxonomy): domain Bacteria; phylum Verrucomicrobiota; class Verrucomicrobiia; order Limisphaerales; family UBA1096; genus UBA1096. The sequence goes on along the minus strand of JASMKO010000073.1, from coordinate 16,663 downwards.
AACAGACGGTGATCATCCCGGCGATCGAAGCGGCTCGAAAACTAGGCCTCAACGTGGAGGGACCGGTTCCGCCCGACACCGCGTTCCTTCCGGCCAAGCGCCGCGAGACCGAATTGTTCGTCTGCATGTACCACGATCAAGGTCATATCCCGCTCAAGGCGCTCTGCTTTGACGAAGCGGTGAACACCACACTTGGGTTACCGATCGTTCGCACATCTGTCGACCACGGCACTGCACTCGACATTGCCGGCCTTGGCCAAGCGAATCCCAGCAGCCTGTTCGAGGCCGTCAAGTTGGCTGTGAGGTTCCTCTGATCAAGGATTGCCTGGGGCGATCCCTTGGGTAACGTTGCGCCGTGCTTCTGACCAAATTATTTTCATCCTGCCTGGTAGGCTTGTTGTTACTCGGTGCAGTTGACCATGTAGAGGGGGGGTATTCTGTAAAGCCACTCAGTGAGGCACAGGCGAAGGAGTACAAGCTTGACTCTGCCTTTTATAAAAAGGTCACGATGGTGCAGGATATCCTGATCGCCACTTCTGGCAGGGTGGCCAACTTTGCCCATCACGAAACGGCATACCAATTCGACATGCTCATGCGCGGTATTAAGCCGGAGATTGCCGAGCGGATTCGAAAAAAGAAAGTGCTCTGCCTATTAATCGGCCACGACGAGTTGACCTCGCAGCTTCCGCAATTCGCGACGAATAAGACCGATGAGGAACTGGATTTCTACAACTGGCGGCAGCGCGGTTTTCTCACCTACGTCGGTTCGCGGCCCACTGTGGTTTTTGCGGAGGAGGACGTGATGGAATACGAAGGTGGGATGCAACTGGAGAGCATTCTCGTGCACGAATTCGGCCATGTTGTCCACGGGGCTGGCTTTGATGAAGCTTTGCAGAAGCGACTCACGGTCGCATTTGAGAACGCGAAGAAAACCGGCATTTGGAATGACGGTCGCGCTGCCCAGCGTTATCGTCGCATCAAGAGCGAGACACCGGTTCGGTTGCTTGCTGCATTAAAAGAATCGTTTCCCGACGAGTCACCCAAGCTGCTTCGAAAATGCCTGAACTCGGGCAATATCCTGGTGAACGGAAAAAAGGCCAACGCCAAGGTGAAGGTCACCCGGGACGACAAGGTGCTGATTCATTTTGGTGGGCCGAAGCAATGTTATGCGGGAAAGAATAGATCCGAATATTGGGCCGAGATTTACCAGTGCTGGTTTGATACCAACCGCACAATGGATCATGATCATAACCACGTCCACACTCGCGATCAACTCATCCATTACGACCCGGTTGGGGCGAGACTGTGTGAGGATGTGCTGGGCAAGCCTGAGTGGCGTTTTGTCTCCCCCCGCCTACGCAAAGGCCAGGCGCATCTCAAGAATTACAGCCTCAATTCACCCAGAGTCACGGAGTTGCCTCACATCCAAAAGGCCGCCTACGACTATTACGACAACTATTGGAAGGATTACTGGCAACGCCTCTACGAAAAGCACGGAATAAAGCGCCCTTGACGGGGGATTGAATCATCTATCCCGTTTGGCGCTTGGCCAAGTTCTGCGATTTCCTTTCTATCGAATAAAACTTGGAGAATGTCGTCATAAATGATTCGCTTGCAAAACGAATCTACGAACTCAGAATGGGTTTGACCGAGGATTTTTGAGCCATGTTGAGTTACAAGAGCTTGTCCCGGAGGGTGTTTCTCAAGAGGAGCGGTGCGACCATGTTGCTGCCGATATTGCACTCGTCTCCCGCAGCCATGGCGACCAAGCCGGCAGCCAAGCCGGACAAGAAGCTGGTGATCATGTACATCCCCAACGGGATCGTGCGCCGACAGTTTTTCCCGGGGGAGAATAAGGCGGAGCTACCCGAATTCATTGGCGGGTTCAACGCCGACAAGACCAAGGAACAGCGACGTTTCCAAAATAAACTGGGTATTTACGATCTGGAATGGACGCCCACCATGCAACCGCTCAAGGAACACGCCGGGGACGTCACGATGATCACTGGCCTGGACCGGACGTTCAAGAACGGCCAGGACGTTCACGCGCAGGGCGCCTCGTGCTACCTTACCAGTCTTTCCCCGGTGCAAGCCGAAGAGCAGGGCATCCGTCATCCGAACGGGCGCACGCTGGACCAGGTGATCGGTGACAAGGTCGGCTACAAGACCGTGCTCAACACACTTGAGATCGGCTGCAACGGTTTCCGCGCACCAAAGGAGCCGATCGAGTTCGACAATATTTCATGGTACGGCCCCGGCAAGATCGCCCCGTCCATCCGTGATCCGCGCAAGCTTTACGACCGGTTGTTTTCCAAGGACAGCCTTCGCACTCATGTGAGCGATGTGACCGATCTCGTGCTTGCCGATGCCAAGGTTCTTTCCCGCAAACTCTCCATCGAGGACCGCGCAACCATGGACGAGTACATGACCATGGTTCGCAACGTCGAGACACGCATGGCAAAGCTCGAGAAACTTCTCGCCGACGCGGACATCTCCGTGCCCAAGGAGGAAATCCTGCCTCGCGGCGAATACATCCGGCTGCAGGCTGACCTGATGTTGCTCGGGTTTCAGATGGGCATCACGAATGTTTCCACCTTCATGATCGGCCCCGAGCGCTGGGATGCTACGCTGATGTACGAGGGCGTGTTCGACAAGCCGGTGCAGCATCACAATATGACTCACAACCAGAAGGGCAACGGCTACCTCGAGTTGGCAAAGATCGATGCCTTCCACATGCAGCAGTACGCCTACATGATCCGTCGCATGAAGGAGATCAAGGAATCGGACGGCAGCTCCATGCTGGATAACTCACTGGTTACCTATGGCGCGGCTCTGGGCGACGGTGCCACTCACCAATACTACGACCTGCCGATGATCGTGGCTGGCGGCGCGCAGGGCCAAATCAAGCAGGGCCGGTTTATCAAGATGAAAAGCGGTACGCTCAACTCTAATCTATGGCTCACCCTCGCCAATCTCATGGGCGTGGAGATGGATTCCTTTGCAGACAGCCACGGTGTGCTTTCCGATCTCTGGACCTGACGGTCATGTTTGTTCAACGGTTCATCCCTGGGGGCATTATGCTCCTCTCCTTTGCATGGCTGCCCGAGGCCTGGGCAGCGGATGATTTCCAACAGCAACTCCAGCCGCTATTCGCTCGGCACTGCGTCAAGTGCCACGGTGGTGAGAAGGTGAAGGGCAAGGTCAACCTCAAGGAGATCGCCAATGCCAATCAGTTCCTGGCCAAGCCGGAACTCATCAAGGAAATCATCGACGTCATCGATGCCGACGACATGCCGCCTGAGGATGAACCGCAACTTGACCCTGCCGACCGTGGGGAACTGCTCACCACGCTCAAGGCGATGCTCCGTACCGCCGCCATCGATCAGGTGTCTAGGCGCAACCCACCCCGCAGGTTGAACCGGTTCCAGTACAACAACGCCGTGCGCGATCTGTTCCAGCTCAACCGTGATGTGTTTGCGTTGTCGGAAAAGTTGATGACACGCGAGACCATCTACCTCAACGCGCCGAAGATGCCTGAGCGCGTCAACGCTCGCTCGCTAGCTCTCCATCCAACCGGCGGCATGCTCGAGGTGAAGCCCTTCCCGCAGGATCTTCGCGCCTCGCACGGGTTCGATAATCAGGCCGATCAATTGACGCTCTCACCACTGCTGCTCGATGCCTTCTTTCGCCTGAGCCTCTCGATCATCGACAGCCCGGACTTCAACGAAAACAGTGTCGGCATATGGAACTCCTTCTTCAAGGCGCCCGTCGAGGGCACCGATATGCCTGCTGAGACGCGCAAGCGGATTGCTGGTTTCCTGCGGCATGCCTTCCGCGGTCCGGTGAAACCGGCCACACTCGACCGCTACACTGCCTATACGCTTGGCAAGTTGAAGCAGGAAATACCCTACCCCGACGCGATGAAGAAGGTTGCCTCTGCTGCACTGTCATCACCACTGTTCCTCTACCACTACCAGTCGACCGAGCCCAAGCTGCGTCCTTACGCTCTCGCCTCGAACCTCTCGTTTTTTCTCTGGGCCAGCAGCCCGGATGCTGAACTACTGAACCTTGCCGAGAGCGGCGAACTGGCCAAGTCGGAGGTGCTTGAGGAAACCGCCAACCGCATGTTGACCGACCCCAAGATTGAGCGCTTCCTGGACACCTTCCCCTCGCAGTGGATGCAGTTGGAAAACATCCTCGCCGCTACACCGGATCCCAACTTGCACCGCTACTTTTCATTGGACAAGCAGCACCCAGCCAGTCTGCAAATGCTAATTGAGCCGCTGTTGCTCTTTGATGCCGTGTTTGTCGAGAACCGGCCGATCACCGAGTTGGTCATGCCATCTTTCAGCTATCGCAGCGATTTCCTCAAAGACTGGTACACCAGCGACCTAGAGTCGCCCAAGGTTGATCGAAAAAAAATAAAGGAGGAAAACAAGCCGATCGAGGCCAATCGCCGAGCCGCCGAGGCGGAAATCCAAACGGCAAAGACCGAGCTTGAAGACTATGCCAAGTCCATCCCGTCGGTCATCGAGAAAATTGCGGACACGCTCGACCTTGCGCCTGGCCAGGCGCGTTGGGAGGCCGCCCAACTGAAGGCGTTCGCCAACAACGTGGCGCTGTCGCCGTGGTATCGCATCGGGCCATTCGGCGAGGGCGATCTCAAGAAGGCGCACGAGCGGGCGTTCATCAACGAGACCGAGGTCGACCTGAAAAAAAACCACGGCAACTTGAAATGGGAACTCGCCGGGAATCTCAAGGATGGCAAACAACATCAATTGCCCGGCGCCAACTGCAGCACATACCTGTTCCGAATCATCCACTCCGGCATCGAGCAGGAGCAGGAATTGTCAATCGGCAGTGACGACAGTTTCAAGATTTGGGTCAATGGCAAACTGGTCATCGACAAATACATTTCCCGCGGGCTTGCGCCGGACCAGGACCAGGTCACGGTGCGCTTGGCCAAGGGCGAAAACAAACTGCTGTTCAAGGTTTCCAACGGCGGGGGAGGATATGGTTTTTATTTCGAGACCAAGGCCATCCCGCTACCCGCGGATGTTGTCACCGCAATGAAGGTGGAGCAGGCCAAGCGCACGGAGGAACAACAGTCCACCTTGGCCAGTTACTACCGCACCATGGCTGGTGAACTGAATCCGATCCGCGGGGAAACCGAGGCCAAGCGCCAGGGCTTGGCCAAGCGGTTGAATGAAACACAGGATGCCCTGAACAAACTGCCCAAGCCGCGCAACCCCGACGATGTCCAGAACGAGATGAACCGGCGATTCGACGACGAGATGCGTGGCAAGATGCGCGGCAACGAGTTTGTCCGCGTGGCGGCAAAAAATCCAAGGTACGGCGGCGTAATCACCAGCGCGGCCATGCTCAGCATGAACAACGGCACCCACCGCACCCATCCCGTCGCGCGCGGTGCATGGGTCATCGAGGTCATTTTCAACGACCCGCCGCCGCCGCCGCCCAACGATGTGCCACCCCTGAACGAGGACGCCGCCGAGGATCACCTCACCATCCGCGAGAAATTTGCCAAGCACCGCGAAAACCCTGACTGCGCGGGCTGCCATTCACGGCTCGACCCGCTTGGCTTTGCGCTTGAGAACTTCGACATAACCGGCCGCTGGCGGGACAAATACCCCAACGGTCGCGACGTCGACGCCAGCGGCACGCTGTTACGCAAATACCCTTTTGAGGATGTCGTGAAGTTCAAGGAATCGATTGTCAGGGAGAACAAGCGCTTTGCCAAGGCGTTCACCGCGCACCTGTTGCGCTTCGCGCTCGCCCGCGAACTCACCCCCACCGATACACTTGCTGTCGACCGGATTGTGAGCCAAACTGAGGCGGATCATTTCAGGTTGAAGTCGCTGATTGCTGAAGTCATCCGAAGCGATCTTTTCCTTCAACCTGATTAAGTTTAAATCACGATTGAGCCTTCACTGGGTGAATCCAACAACAAGTGACTGATGAAGAAAACATTCCAGCCGAATCGAAGACAATTTCTTAAAACCAGCGCCTCAGTCGCGCTTGGTGCGCCGTTCATCATCCCGACAACCGCGTTTGGCCAAGCGGGGAAGCCTGCACCAAGCAATCGCATTACTGTTGGCCTGATTGGTTGCGGCGCTCGCGGTTTGGGTGTGATGAAATCATTTCTCAACGAGCCGTCAGTACAGGTAGTCGCCGTTTCCGATCCGTACAAGTTGCACTACCGCGGACGCAAGGAGGGCCGTGCGCTTGGTCGCCAACCGGCCGCGGAGGCAGTCGGAAACAAGTACGACTCGAACCCGTGTGACACATACGCCGACTACCGTCATTTGTGCGCCCGAGAGGACATCGACGCGGTGATCGTAGCCACGCCAGATCATTGGCACGCGGTACAGGCGCTTGAGGCGATCCGGAATGGAAAGGACATCTACTGCGAAAAACCGGTCACCCATTTTTTCGCTGAAGGCCAGGCACTGTATCACGAGGTGGCTAAGCGGAAGGCAATATTTCAGACCGGCTCTCAACAGCGCTCAGCGGGCGTGTTTCATCGAGCCGTCGAGTTGGTTCGCAACGGGCTCATCGGAAAGGTGAAAGAAGTCAAAGTCGGTCTGCCCAAGGGGCCTGCCGAGATTCGGGGAATCGCCACCGAGGAGGATCGTTCCAGCCGCGAAGATTACCAACTCTGGACCGGCCCGGCACCGATGTTGCCGTACGTGCATGCGCGGCACCATCAGATGTGGAGGGTGCATTTGGCCTATGGTGGCGGGCAATTGATGGACTGGATTGGTCACCACAACGACATAGCCCACTGGGCGCTTGGCGAGGACAAGGGAGGCCCAACCCGTGTTGAGGCGAAGAATTTCAGCTGGAGTCCGGTGCCGGTGTACAAGGCGCCGGTAAATTACGAGGTGCATTGCGAATACGCCGCGGGCATTCGGAGCAGCATCGGCACACACAACACGATGGGCACACGCTTTATAGGAGAGGATGGCTGGGTGTATGTTAACCGTGGTAAACTCGATGCCTCAAATCGAGACTGGCTGAAGGCCGGTTTTGTCCCGGGCTCGTTCAAGGCGTACAAATCGGCCCACCACGTGCGCAATTTTATGGATTGCGTCAAGAGCCGAAAACCGGCGATTTGCCCTGCGGAAACGGCGCACCGCTCCATCACCCCCGGCCATCTCGGGTACGTCTCCGAAGCGCTTGGCAGGGCATTAAAATGGAATCCAAAAACCGAGCAGGTCATTGGCGATAACGAAGCCAACGCCTTGCTCAACAAGATGCATCACCGCAAACCCTGGACACTGGGATGAGTGAAGTTCGTTGGGAACTGCGTTGGTTCCGTCTGGTTTGAATCAACCGCAGAGAATTCTAGTTTCTCTTCGAGAGCAAGAAGGGGTGGCGGCCCGCGGTGGAGACCAACAGGAATCTGCGGAAGTTGAGTCAGGAGGAGACATTCTGGGCAGCGGCGACTCCATGTGGTTTGCCGCCCTCCTCGGGCCGTTCGATGGCTCCCGATTTTCCTTCGTCCATGCATAATAATCCGCGACGATCCACACCTGTTCAACTCGTTGACAGGACGCGCTGCTTGGGTCACGTTCCTCTGCAAAGACAGCCATAACAATCCTGTGCCGGAAGGCAGGTATGATCTTGCCAAAAAAAAACGCTTTTACCCTGATCGAGTTGCTGTTGGTGATCGCCATTATCGCGATCCTTGCGAGCCTATTGCTGCCGGCACTGGCCAAGGCCAAGCGCAAGGCAGAGAACAGCATGTGCGCCAGCAACATGCATCAGTGGGGGGTAGCCATCCGGTTGTACGCGGGCGACAACGAAGGGTATTTCCCGAACATGGGGCGGGACCATGTTCGCAACAGTGCCGACTTTGAGTGGGTGTCGGGTTCGATGTTGAAGAATTTCTTTCCCCACTACCTGTTGAAGATGAACAAGGACTCGCACACGAGACGGGAGAATCTTCTTTTCTGCCCGACTGACAAATTTCACCGCTACGTGCATGCCCAGAATTTCCAGTCAGCCGTCAACGGTGGGTTGATCGGCTACAAGACCATCTTTAGCAATGACCTGACCGTGTCCATGGGAAGCAACAATTACCGCGTCAACCCGGACTTTCCGAACGTGACCGAGTGGGTGTTGCGGGAGAAAATGGACGGTCCGTTCCGCACCGGTCCGATCTTCATGGACAACCTGCAGAGCGTGGGCAACAACTGGTTCGCATCGCCCAACGTCCCCTACGGGAGCCATGCAGGGCCGAACGGCATTTTTGAGGGGGGGAACTTCCTTTTCGAGGACGGCCACGTCCGCTGGTACAAGGGCTACAACGATGGCAGGAAAAGCAGGGGCCAGATTTCCCTCGCGGCCACACAGGGTGGCTGGCGGATTTACTTTGGGCTGCACGACGTGCGCTGAGGCATATCCGCTTGTCGTTGGCCAGGCGCTTGGCCAAGCTATGGCGCTCATGACATTTCCGTCCCGATTTGTTTTGGGTGCGTTCGCCGCGCTTGGTTTGGCGTGTGAATTGCAGGCCCAGCAACGGTCGCCGTTCAAGCGACCGAACATCGTGATGATTGTCGCGGACGATATGAACTGGGACACGCCCGGTTGCTTCGGTGGCGCTGCACCGGATATCACGCCGAACATCGATCGTCTGGCCGCCGTCGGCATGCGATTCGAGCACGCCTACGTGAACATCGCCGTCTGTACGCCATCACGAAGCGTGATGCTCACCGGGTTGTATCCGCACAACAATGGCGCGGAGGGCTTTCAACGCATTCGACCGGGTACCCCGACGCTCCCGGCGATCTTGAGTGAGGAAGGCTACCTGTGTGGCACAGTCGGCAAACCGCTTCGGCAGCAGGACGTCTTTCATTGGTCGGTGGTCTATCGCTGGGAGGGTAACGGCGATGAAAACAAGTGGGGTCGCGACCCCAAAAAGTACCGCCGCTTTGCCCGAACGTTTTTTCAAATGGCAGAGGAGGCACAGCAACCGTTTTTCCTGATGGCCAGCTCGCATGATCCACACCGGCCCTACGGCGGCGGGTCATCAGTCGGCCGTCACTTCGAGCGCGAGGCATCGTCACGAACCTACAAGGCGAACGAGGTGACTGTGCCGAAGTTTTTGCCGGACCTGCCGAACATCCGGAAAGAGATGGCCGGTTACTGCACCTCTACCCGGAGGCTGGACGACATGGTTGGGGTGATCCTCGATGAACTGACCCAGACCGGCAGGGGCGACGATACGATTGTGGTGTTCCTGTCCGACCACGGGATGTCGGTGCCGTTTGCCAAGACGAACTGCTATGTGGAGAGCACGCGTACGCCGTTGATCGTTCGCTGGCCCGGGGTCATTGATGCGGAACAGGTCGATCGACGGCACATGGTCTCGATGGTGGACCTGCTGCCAACGCTGCTCGATGCCGTCCGGCTGCCTAGCCCGAAGCGGTTGGATGGATGGTCGTTCCTTCCGCTGCTCAAGGGCGAAACACAGACCGGGCGTGATGCGGTCTACTCGCAGTTTCACCACATCCACGGGCGCAAACCGTATCCGATGCGCTCGGTGATTACCCGCGATCATGTCTATGTTTTTAACGCTTGGGCCAACGGCAAACGCACCTATCAGGCAGAGCCGATGGCCGGCCTGACCTACCGTGCGATGAAGCGTGTAGGGGAGAATAACCCGCGCTTGGCCAGGCGCGTGCGCCATCTCGAGTACAGGACGGTCGAGGAGTTTTACGATCTCAATAGTGATCCCTACTGCCTTGAGAACCTAGCTGCTAATCGGCCCGCAGCGATGAGTAAGCTCCAAATAAAATTGCGAGACTGGATGGTGCAGTACGGCGACTTCGCGCTGGATGCATTTGATCATCGCGCTTCACCCGCAGCGCTGGAGAAGTTCATGAAGGACTACACCGAGCGCTCGGGAAAAGAGGTCGAGGCACTCAAGCCTTACGAAGAGGCAAAGCGGTACCGGTTCTGATCGATGAAGCCAATCGCACTTACGGGTCAGCACGAATACGATGGCCAATTGTTTCCGTTGGCGGTTGAGGTGGAGGCCGGGTCGCTGGACGAAGCTTGTGCATGGGCGACCGGGGCGGTGGCGGAACTCTCCCGGCAGGCGGGCGAGCATGGAGTGGTGTTGGTGCGTGGTCTGCCCTTGGCCAAGCCGGAGGATTTTGATGCGGTCGTGTGCGCGCTTGGGTTTCCGACTTTCTCGTATGCGGACTCGTTATCCAACGCCTACCGCATCAACCACACGCCACGCGTGTTTTCCGCCAACGAGGCTCCGGCGGACGTCACCATTTTCCTGCACCACGAGATGGCGCAGACTCCTTTTCATCCGACTAAACTGATTTTCTTTTGTCAAATCGCAGCGGAGGATGGCGGGGCCACGCCGGTTTGCCGCTCAGACGTTCTGTGGGAGCGACTCCGCGCGGAGCAAGGGGCGTTCGCAGCCGACTGCGAAGCCAGGGGACTTCTCTACACCAACGTCATGCCGGGAGTGGCCGACACCGCATCCGGGATGGGGCGCAGCTGGCAAAGCACCTTCAGCGTGGACAACCGTGAGGCAGCCGAGGCGCGCTTGGCCAAGCTCGGCTACACGTGGGAATGGAAGCCCAACGGCGACCTGTCCGTAACCACGCCTCTGCTCCCGTCCGTGCGCCAATTGGCCAACGGACGAACCAGTTTCTTCAATCAACTGATTGCGGCATTCAACGGCTGGAAGGACACCCGCAATGACCCGGCGCGGGCGATCCGTTTCGGTGATGGCAGTCCGCTGAGCCCGGCGGACGTTGCCGCAGCCAGCGCCATCGCCGACGAGTTGACATTCGACATCCTTTGGCGAAACGGCGATATCGCGTTGATGGACAACTACGTCGTCATGCACGGCCGTCGCACCTTCAAGGGCACCCGCAAAGTCCTCGCCTCACTGGTGGCGTGACCATTAATCCGCTTGGCCAAGCGCTTGATTTGTCGTGGAATGAAGTTTTTAGCAAGCGCAAAAGTTTGTCACAAAGATTGTTCTCTAGCTTGGCAATATTAGTCTCTACATTCGCAATATTAGTCAAAACATTCGTTGTCAAATCATTCACACTTTCTCGCCTTGAGCGACCTTTTGCCGGGGATTTGCCACTGACCCCTATCCTACTCCGTTTTGGGTTGAGGTAATTCGGTTGAGGGTTTCTAATTGCCGCAATGCATCGGTTTTTTTACAAAGCATTGATGTTGCTTGGCTGGGTCAACGTTTGCGTGAGTGCGGCCTCGTCGACAGGGCAGGTTGAATTTTTTGAGCGGAACATCCGCCCGGTTCTGGCGGAGCATTGTTACGAGTGCCACAACAGCAGCGGCAAGAACAAGGGTGGCCTGGCGCTCGACTGGGTGGGTGGCTTGGTCAAGGGTGGGGACAGCGGTTCGTTGCTCGGCGATGGCGACCCGGCGAAGAGCCTGCTTTTGCAGGTGATCCGCCACGAGGATCCGGACGTAAAGATGCCCAAGGGTGGTCCGAAGCTGTCGCCCGAGGTGATCGCGGATTTCGAAAAGTGGGTGGTGGATGGAGCACCGGACCCACGTGTCAACAAGCCCACCAAGGAGGAGATTGCCAAGGCCACCTCGTGGGAAACGATTAGAGAGAGGCGCAAGCAGTGGTGGAGTTTTCAGCCGATCCGTTCTCCCGTGCCACCGAGGGTGAACGGAGAGTGGGCGCAAACTGATATTGACAAATTCATCCAAGCTGTCTGGGAGGCTGAGGGACTTTCACCGGCTGGTGACGCCGAGCCGCAGACACTCATTCGCCGCTTATCGTTTGCGTTGATAGGCCTGCCACCCACGCCGGAGGAGACGGCGGTATTTGTGCGAGAACTCAGGAGTAATCGTCGAGCCGCTATTGAAAATGCCGTCGAACGGTTGATTGCCTCTCCCCATTTCGGAGAGCGCTGGGCGCGACATTGGATGGACTGGGTGCGCTACGCCGAGTCGCTTGGGAGCGAGGGTGATCCGCGCATCCCGCACGCCAACCAGTATCGTAACTATCTCATCCGCGCGCTGAATGCAGATGTTCCGTATAATCAACTGCTGCGCGAGCACATCGCCGGTGATCTGCTGGCCAAGCCGCGGCTCAACGAGAAACTTGGCCTCAACGAGTCGGCCATTGGCCCGGCGCATTACCGCTTTGTGCTGCAGGGCTTCGCCCCGACCGATGCGCTTGAGGAACTCACGCGCACCACGGAGAACCAGATCGATGTCACCACCAAGGCTTTCCTGGGTATCACCGTTTCGTGCACGCGTTGTCACAACCACAAGTTTGATCCCATCAGCCAGCGGGACTACTACGCCCTTTACGGCATCATGACCAGTTGCCGGCCGGCAACGGTCAATGTCGACACCCCCGCCCGGCAGGAAACCAACAAGGCCGCCTTGGCCAGGCTAAAGCCTAAGATTCGAGCTGCGCTCGCCGAACAGTGGCTGGCCGAAACAACCAGGCTGACTGAGCTATTGCGCAAGCCAAGCGGTCGCTGGCAGAAGGCCATCGACAATGCCAAGGAGAATAAAAATCCATTGCATGCATGGAACAAACTGCGTCTGGCCAAGGGCGAAGAGTTTGGCGAAAAATGGAAGCAACTCGCCGGCGATTTCGCCAACAGCAGGAAGGCGCTCGATGGTCAACGCAAACGCAAATATGTCCAGCGCTGGCGATTTGGTAAGGACAACGACTCGCTGAGCCGTTGGATTCTCGATGGCAACGGACTGGATGGCACGGTGGCCAAGCCCGGCGCCTTCCGCGTGCTGCCGGGTGGTGATCGAATTGTGGACGACATCCTGCCTGCTGGCGTATATTCGCATCTGCTTTCGGATAAACATGTGGGGGTGCTTGGTTCGCCGTCATTTCGAGTAGGACCCCGGCAGTCCCTTTTTGTGCGCGTCATCGGTGGTGGGGATGTTATGGCGCGTTATGTGGTGCAAAATTACACGCGGAGCGGAACTGTTTATCCGGTCACGCGACTCAATGATGGCAAGTGGCGTTGGCAATCGTGGAGCATCAAGTATTGGCAGGGCGACGACGTGCATCTGGAGGTCACCACGGCGGGAGATCAGGCGACTCTTGCCGTGAACAAGCCGAACTCATGGTTTGGCGTAACCGATGTCATCGTGATTGAGGAGGGCCAGTCGGCCCCGCGCGATGAACCGGCTGAGTTTGTTACTCCGCTGTTTGGCCAGGGCAGCCCGGACAACCTTGAAGGCTTGGTCAAGAGTTACGCGTTTGCAATTCGCGACAGCATCCGGTCCTGGCAGCGCAACGACATGACCAATGAGCAGGCAAATTTCCTTGGCCATTTTGTCAGAAACAGTTTGCTGCCCAACACGGTTGCTGACCTGCCCTCGGTCGCATTGCTGGTGGAGGAGTATCGGCGGCTTGAGGCTGCCGTGCCGGTGCCGCAGCGTGCGCCGGGCGTGATCGAGGCAGAGCCCAAGGACCGGCCATTGTTTATCCGGGGCAATCACAAGCAGTTGGGTGAGCCGGTGCCGCGCCGTTTCCTCGAGGCCATCAATGCCAAGCCGTTTCAAGCGAAACAATCTGGCAGGCTTGACTTGGCTGAGGCGATGCTGCATCCGGACAACCCACTGACGGCACGGGTGATCGTGAATCGCGCTTGGCATCATATGTTTGGTCGTGGACTGGTCGCCACGCCGGATAACTTCGGTAAGTTGGGCAAGGAACCGACGCATCCCGAGTTGCTTGACTATCTGGCAAGGCGGTTTATGTCTGGGGGCTGGTCACTCAAGAAACTCATTCGCGAACTGGCCCTCACCCGTACCTTTCAGTTGAGTGCCATAGCCACACCCTGGGCTCTCAAGGTTGATCCCGGCAATCGCCTTTTTTCGCATGCGAATGTGCGTCGCCTTGAGGCCGAGGCAATCCGGGATGCCGTGCTGCTGGCCAGTGGCTCACTCAATCGCGCGCCGGCACTTGGCTCGGAGAATGGCGATTCCAGTCATCGCGGCGTTTATGTTTCCATCATTCGCAATCGACTGGATTCATTCCTTTCCATCTTTGATGCGCCTGTCCCCACCAGCACACAGGGGCGTCGCAGTGAAACCAATGTACCTGAGCAGTCACTTGCGATGATGAACGCCCCCTTTGTCATACATTCGGCCGAGCGTTTGGCCGGCCGCGTTCGCGGCGATGGCAGCCTGAATTCGCCCGGGGCGCGAGTCTCCAAAATGTTCCAACTTGCGTTGAATCGCAAAGCCACGCGGGAGGAGATGGCCAGCGCCAAGGAATTTATCGACAACGTAGATAGAAGGCATCGCCTGGCTCAGGAGCAATTGGACGCATTGCGCAGGCAGATCGTTGATACGGCGGCCAAACTGGCGGCCATCCACGAGCCGGTGCGCAAGCGCCTCTTGGCAAAGCGCAGCAAGGGCGATCCAACGGTGATGGCCGGCCTCAAGCCGTTGGCTTCGTGGGACTTCAGCAGCGGCTTGGAGGATCAGCTTGGCCCGCTACATCTGTCTCTGAAAGGTGGCGCGAGGGTTGAAGGAGGAGCATTAGTTTTCAATGGTGGATTGTCTTTTGCACGCAGTAAACCCTTGGCCAAGTCGCTCGGCGCAAAGACACTCGAGGCTTGGGTGCAATTGGACAACATCAACCAGCGTGGCGGCGGTGTGATGACGGTGCAGACACGGAATGGCGTCACGTTTGATTCTATCGTTTTTGGGGAGAAGAAGTCACAACGCTGGCTGGCTGGCAGCAACACCTTCACTCGCACGAAGAGCTTTAATGGACCGGCTGAAAAGAAGGCTGCGGCCGAGCCGGTGCATGTGGCGATCGTTTATCAGGCCGATGGCACGATCTTCGGTTATCGCAATGGCACACCCTACGGGCGCGCTTACAAGACAGGGTTGCAGACATTTGCAGCAGGCGACTCGGAAGTGTTGCTCGGTCTACGTCACGGCACTGGTGGGAGAAACGATCGCATACTCATCGGGAGGGTGTTCAAGGCGCGCCTATATGATCGCGCACTCGCCCCGGAGGCGGTGCTGGCCTCCTACAAGGGCAATGCTGACTACATTTCCGAGAAAGACCTGCTGGCAGCTATGACTGGAGTTCAAGGCAAGCAGTTTATAGGACTCAACGCTGAATTGAAGAAATTGAAAGAGGAGATGGCGGCCTTGGAAAAAACCGGCGCTACTGCTCCGGATCCGTGGCATGACCTTGCACTGGCAATTTTTAATTTTAAGGAGTTTATCTATTTACAATGAATGGACAACGAATCCTCACGCGGCGTCAAATGCTCATGCAGTGCTCGACTGGGTTTGGCATGCTGGCGTTGCAGGGGTTGCTGGCGAATCGCGCACTTGCCTACACCACCCGAAAGGCCCACTTCAGGCCACGCGCGAAGCATGTGATCCTCTGCTACATGTCCGGTGGCGCATCGCATCTGGACACGTTCGATCCCAAGCCGAAACTGCGCGAACTGCACGGCAAACCGATGCCGGTGGAAATCCTGCGAACCCAGTTCAACAACAACGGCAACGTGATGGCGACGCCATTTGATTTCAGGCGGCACGGCCAAAGCGGCATTCCAGTTAGCAGTATTTTTCCGCACGTGGCGGAGAGTGCGGATGAACTGGCTGTGATTCGCTCTATGACCAGCAAGGTGAATGAGCATGCGCAGGGCAACTACGCCTTCCATACAGCCATTCCGTTCATGGGTTATCCATCCGCTGGTGCGTGGGTATCGTACGGTTTGGGCACCGAAAATGAGAACCTCCCCGGCTTCGTTGTGTTGCAGTCCGGCGGTTCCTCAATTCCTCACGGGGGCGTTGGCCTATTCAGCAACGGTTTTCTGCCGGCGGAAAATCAGGCCTCCATCATTGTGGGTGACAAGAAACCGTCGGTGCGCAACATCCAGTCGAGGGAGTCAAGCACCGACCAGCGGGCGCGGCTAGATTTCGTGAAGGGCTTCGACCGGAACTTTATTCAACGCATCGGTGGAGATAATGACGTCGAGGCGGCTGTGCGAAATTACGAGACAGCTTATTTGATGCAGTCAGCCGTGCCGGAGTTATGTGATATCAGTGGGGAAAGCAAGGCCACCAGAAAGCTTTATGCGATGGATTCCTCTGACCGACAGGCTGCCGGCTACGGGTTGCAATGCTTGTTGGCACGGCGATTGGTGGAGAGGGGTGTGAGGTTCATCGAGTTGAGTTGTCTAAACGAGGGCATCGGCGCTGGCAACGGGCCAAATCCGTGGGATCAACACGGCGATCTGGAGCGTGGCCATGCCGCCATGGCTCATCAGGTCGACCAGCCAATTGGCGGCCTCATCAAGGACCTGAAGTCGCGCGGTTTGTTGGACGAGACCCTCATCATCTGGGGTAGTGAGTTCGGCCGGACGCCCTTCTCGCAGGGCAGCAACGGCCGCGACCACAATCCATACGGCTATAGTGTTTGGCTGGCTGGCGGCGGCATAAAAGGCGGCACGATTTATGGTGCCACTGATGAGTTTGGCTACCATGTCACCGAGAACAAGTGCGACATCTATGACCTTTGGGCGACGGTGCTGCACTTGATGGGCATGGATCACGAGGAGTTGACTTACCGCCACGGTGGCCGTGACCTGCGCCTCACCGACGTCCACGGCCGGGTGATCCG
>JASMKO010000072.1 GCA_030749225.1 Verrucomicrobiota bacterium | reverse complement strand
TTTTTTAAATCTTCTGATATGAGGAAATGGAATAAAAATCCTGAAAAGTATTTTGCGTCCGCTATTGAAGAAGGAATATTACCGCAATTCAAAAAATGAAGAAACCAATTGCGATCATTATACTGGCCTGCTCCATTGACTTGGTCAGTTTGTTGCAGATTTAAAATATATTTAAATACTGAGCACAGACTAGAAATTAGGTTGAGGCAAACTGTGTAAACTAAGCCAAACCCTGTATGTCCGGACGCTTTTCAGTTGAACACCATGAGGTTGTTTTATTGACTGATGTCAATGTTTGGAGTGTGGATTAAAATGCGAAATTAGTGTGTTTTTGGTGGCATCACTCAAGCTTTTAATCAGCGGAATATTGGGCCCAATCTCACCAGGAACGCCACAGGAACGCCATCTAAAGATCAAGGCAACCCACCGCAAAAAACCGATGCTACCATTTGACCATTCTGATTAAAAAGGGTAAGTTCCTTCCCGGAAAGTAGGTTCAGTAATGGCTCATCGTTTTACAAAGAAACACTTTCTGTCATTCGGCATTTTGCTGACCGTGGAGATTGGCGCGGCAGAGGTCGATTTTGCCCGCGATATTCTGCCCATTTTTGCCCAAAATTGCACCGCATGCCATGGGCCGGACAAGCAAAAGGCCGGGCTGAACTTGACGGATGAAAAGAGTATCTGGGCGAAATTGAAATCGGGCAGAACCGCCGTAGTGAGTGGCGATCCGGATAGTAGCGAACTCATCCGCCGTGTGAGCACCGATGATGCGGATGATCTCATGCCCCCGCCTGATCACGGCAAACGATTGGCGCCTGACCAAACCGCGCTGATCCGTCGATGGATCGTTGAAGGCGGACAATGGAGCCGGCATTGGGCTTATCGACCCTTGCCCCCGGCCTCCCCCCCCAGGGTGAAGGATGCCGGTTGGGTGCGCAACCCAATCGACCACTTCGTCCTCGCCAGGCAGGAAACCAACGGTATCGCTCCCTCCCCTGAGGCCAATCGCTACACCTTGATCAGGCGCCTATACTACGACCTGACCGGACTGCCTCCCTCGCCACAAGAGGTGGATGCCTTTATCGAAGACGGTTCACCCGATGCATACGAAAACTTGGCTGACCGCCTTCTGGCATCGCCCCGTTTTGGTGAGCGCTGGGGTCGCCACTGGCTCGATAAGGCCCGCTATGCCGACAGTGACGGCTACGAGAAAGATAATCCACGCATGAACGCCTGGCGCTACCGGGACTGGGTCATCGACGCGCTCAACACCGACCTGCCGTACGATCAGTTCACCATTGAGCAGCTTGCTGGTGATCTGCTTAACAAAGCCAACAACGATCAACACCTAGCCACTGCTTTCAACCGACAAACCCTTACCAACACCGAGGGCGGCACTGATCAGGAGCAATGGCGAGTCGCTGCAATCATGGATCGCGTCGAAACATTTGGCACCGTCTGGCTCGGCCTTACTGCTATCTGCGGCCGTTGCCACAGCCATAAATACGATCAATTCACGCAAAAGGAATATTATCAGCTGTTCGCCTATTTCAACAACGGGGACGAGAGCAATACCAATATTCCAACATCCATGGCGGCCATGGCGAAGTATGAAAAAGAAAAGAATGAGCACGATGTCCAAGTGAAAATTCTGAATGAGAAAATAACCGCACGCGACCGGATACTACGCAAAAATCTGCCCGCATTTGAAAAGGAACTTCGCGACCAAATTGCCACCCGCAAAGATTCTCCGGTAAAGTTTCATCCCCTCGAAACCACAACACTGCGTGGCCCCAAGGACGTGACATTCAAGAAACAAAAAGACGACTCACTGTTGGTCACTGGAGCGAATCCGCCAAAGGCAGAGTACACGCTTGAGTTTAAGTCAGGTGCGAAAAACATCACCGGCCTAAAGATTGAGGTGCTTCCCGACAAGTCGCTTGGCGCGAATGGCCCTGGCCGCACGGCACATGGCAACTTTGTCCTCAATGACCTGCGTGTGTACGCTGCACCCGAAGCGAAGTTTGACGCTGAAAAGCACCGCGTGACCCTTTCCGATGCCAAGGCAGATTATTCCCAGAAGGATTGGCCGGCCAAGAACGCCATCGACGGCAAAGTCAATGAAGGCACCAAGGGCACCGGATGGGCTGTCGCGTCACAGTTTGGAAAGGCGCATCACCTGATCGTTACGTTCTCAAAACCGGTTGCGTTCAAGGACTCAACGCACCTGCAGGTGGTGCTCGATCAGCAGTACGGAACACAGCACACCATTGGCCGTTTCCGTATCTCCGCGCGCACCGGGCAAACACCGACCGATGGCATCCCTGAAAACATCGTCAAGTTCCTCGACATCGATTCAGCCGATCGCGATGCGAAACAGGCCGAAGCATTGCTCGCCTTTTCACGTGACCGTGATGCAGACGCAAAAAAACTCGCAGCCGAAATGGACAGGCTCACAAAGGCCTCACCCAAAGCGCCTTTGATGAGTGTCCGGGTAATCTCACAGCGCACCAAAAACCCACGCACCACTCACTTCCTGCATCGGGGTGAATTCAAGCAACCCAAGGCCAAGGTCACCCCCGGCACTCCAGGCATATTGCCACTAGTGAAACACCGCACAGACACCGGCGACCGTCTTGATCTTGCCCGCTGGCTGGTTGATGGACGAAATCCACTTACTCCGCGGGTTACCATCAACCATCTCTGGTCTAACCTTTTTGGCGTTGGCTTGGTGCGCACCCCCAATGATTTTGGCGTGCGTGGCGAGGCCCCAACCCACACGAAATTGATCGATTGGCTCGCCGGCGAACTGATCCAGCGTAAATGGTCGCAGAAGGCAATGATCAAGCTGATTGTCACCAGCGCCACTTACCGACAATCCTCTGTCCACCGACCTGCGCTGACGGAAAAAGATCCATACAACAAGCTCATTCACCGACAAAACCGGTTCCGAGTGGAGGCAGAAATTATCCGTGATCTACATCTTGCAGCCAGCGACCTGTTAACAGGCCAAATCGGCGGCCCCAGCGTGTTCCCGCCCTTGCCTGCCGGCGTGGCGTCACTCTCCTATGCCAACAATCTCAAGTGGAATACCAGCAACGATGCTGATCGCTATCGACGGGGCATGTACACATTCTTCAAGCGCACCTCGCCTCATCCCAACCTGACCACGTTCGACTGTCCGGACTCCAATGTTACCTGCATCAAACGAGGCCGTTCAAACACACCGTTGGCCGCCTTGGCCACCCTGAACAACACGGTCTTCACTGAAGCCGCCAAGGCATTGGCCAAGCGCGTGTTGAAGGAAAAAACGGATGAGACCAAGCGCATCGATTACTGCTTCCGTGTTTGTGTGGCTCGACCACCGACATCAAGTGAACGTGCGGCCTTGGCCAGCCTACTGGATTCCGCGCGCGATTACTTCGGCTCTCACGAAACCGAGGCCAAAACCTACAACGACAATCCCGAAGCCAGCGCCTGGGCCGCCACCGCACGCATCATGCTAAACATGGATGAATTCATCATGCGTGAGTAAAAAAGATAACGATCAAATGAGCAAAACACCCAACCTTGGCAAAGGAGTTCAAGCAACCGCCCTTGAACAAACTCGCCGCAATTTCCTGACCACCTCGGCTAGCGGACTGGGCGGCGTCGCCCTGACATCGCTTTTGGCCCAGGACGGCTTGCTCACCCAGGGCACAGCCAATCCGATGTCCCCTCGTTTGCCGCACTATGCCTCCAAGGCTGAAGCGTGCATTTTCATTTTCATGGCGGGAGCTCCGTCGCACATCGATCTGTTTGATTCGAAGCCAACACTCATCAAGCAACACGGAAAAAGCCTGCCCAAGGAGATTCTCGACAAGGCGCGTTTCGCCTTCATCAAACCGGACACGGCGGTACTGCAGGGCAGCAAACGGGTATTCAAGCAATACGGCCAATCCGGAATGGAATTTAGCGACTACGTGCCTCATCTGGGCGGGGTTTCTGACGACATCCTGATGGTGAAATCGATGTACTCTGAGGAGTTCAACCACCACCCGGGCCAACTGTTGATGCAGTGCGGCGCCTCACGCTTTGGCCTGCCAACTGCCGGGGCATGGCTCACTTACGGCCTAGGCAGTGAATCAAAAAATCTTCCCGGTTATGTGGTACTCAGTGCCGGGCGCGGATCCAGTGGCGGCACCACCCTGTGGCAAAGCGGATATCTGCCCTCGACATACGAAGGCGTGCTCTTTCGCTCCCAGGGCGAGCCGGTTCTAAACCTTGAAAACCCTGACGGACTGCCCCCAAAACTACAGCGGCGCGGTCTTGATACTCTTCGGAAAATCAACCAGGGCCGATACGAAAAAATCCGCGACCCGGAAATCGCCAGTCGAATCGCAAGCTACGAGCTGGCCAGCCGGATGCAGACCGCTGCACCCGAGTTGACCGATCTCTCAAAGGAAAAAAAACACACCCTTGAGGCTTATGGAGTGAACCGTCCGGAGCCGAAGGAAATAGGCGGGCGGGGAAAACAAGGGAACACGTATCAGGATTTTGCCCGGAACTGCCTGATGGCCCGCCGATTGGTTGAACGG
This sequence comes from Verrucomicrobiota bacterium, assembly GCA_030749225.1. Lineage (GTDB taxonomy): Bacteria > Verrucomicrobiota > Verrucomicrobiia > Limisphaerales > UBA1096 > UBA1096. The sequence continues at coordinate 58,045 of JASMKO010000072.1, read as the reverse complement.
GGGGTCAGATGCGTGAACATCGTCTACGCATCGTGGGATCACCACAGCAATCTTGATCCCGAACTGAAATACAACGCCGGCGCAGTCGATCAACCCATCGCCGCCCTGATAAGCGACCTAAAGCAACGGGGACTACTCGACAGCACCATGGTTGTCTGGGGCTCGGAATTTGGGCGCACTCCTTTGGGCGAAAACCGAGGCGGCAGCAAAATGAACACCGGCCGCGACCATCATCCGTTCTGTTTCACGATGCTAATGGCAGGCGGCGGACTTAAGGGCGGGCACACCTACGGAAAAACGGATGAAATTGGTTGGAACATTGTTGAAAACCCGGTTCACCCCAATGATCTGCACGCCACGATGCTCCACTGTTTCGGACTGAATCACGAACGACTTACCTATCGGCACCAAGGGCTGGACATGCGCCTTACCGGTATCGCCGGAAACGTGATTGGCGATTGGCTTGCGTGACCGGTTATCCCGTTAAGACATTCCAGCCCTGAAATCCGAGCGTATCAGAACGATATCAGTGCACGTGGAGAACACCGGCAGGGCCCCAGCATGAAGGTTCGCGACACACTGCTCTCGGTTGTTTGGTTAACGCCTTGGGTGAGTTCGCCTCTTCCCGCTTGCTCCGATGAATCTGTTTTTTACCAGTAATTGAATCATGACACTTTCCGCCCATTCTACTCTGGTCTCCTTGGTGCTATTATCCTGCTTGTGTGCTTCAGTCTCAGCTGAGGACCAGATCACTCTTCCCACTGAAGCGAACATGGCGGCCAAGCGCGCCTTACTCGGAACAATCAAGGGGCCGCCCAATATTGTCCTGATCTTAGCCGATGACCTGGGGTACGCCGATACCGGCGTGTATGGATCGAAAACGATCGGCACTCCGCACATTGATGCATTGGCCAAGCGCGGCGTACGATTCACGGACGCCTACGTCACAGCCGGCACCTGCAGCCCGTCGCGTGCGGGACTGATGTCAGGTCAATATCAGCAACGTTTCGGTTTTGAGTTCAATACCGCGGGTGCGGCGATCACCCACCGCGAACGCCGCGGTTTAGATCCCTCATTGATCACTTTCCCCAAGGTTCTGCAGCACGCCGGATATGCCACTGGAATGTTCGGCAAGTGGCACCTTGGCACACGCGATCATTTTCACCCGAACGCACGCGGATTTGACGAGTTTTACGGGTTTCTTGCCGGGGCGCACGGTTACTTCCCGTTGACGAAGGAGGAACGGGTTTATTCCACCCTCATGCGCAATAACACTCCTTTAAAGGAGCCGGATTATTTGACCGACGCCTTTGCGCGCGAAACGGTGCGATTTATCCACAAAAACAAGGATAAACGTTTCTTCGCCTACGTACCCTTCAATGCGGTGCATACTCCGATTCAAGCATCGAAGAAATATCTCGACCGATTTCCGGATGCAAAGAATCGTCAACAAAAAACATACAACGCCATGGTTAGCGCTTTGGACGATGCAGTGGGCGCCATCATTGCCGCATTGAGGGAAACGCAGACGGAAAAAAACACACTGATCATTTTCATGAACGACAACGGCGGCCCAATCTACACCCGCGTCCAAAGCAATGCACCCTTGCGCATGGGAAAATTGTTTCTTTTTGAGGGCGGAATCCGCGTGCCCATGATCATGAGTTGGCCAGGCGTGCTTGAAACCGGGTCAGTCTATCGAAGACCGGTCAGTTCACTCGACATCTACCCCACCCTGTGTACGGCTGCCGGAGTCATCCTTCCCACCGAAGTCAAACTCGATGGCGTAAACCTGATTCCCCACCTCCGCGGCGAGATCGACACTGCACCGCACGAAGCGCTCTTCTGGAGAAACGGCCCAAACAAAGCCATCCGGCTTGGCAAGTGGAAATTGATCCAGGCCCACGATCACGTGTGGCTTTTTGATCTCGAGAGCGACATTGGCGAAACAAAAAATCTGGCCCCTACCAAACCGAAGATTCTAAAGACACTGCAAGCCAAGCTGAAACAATGGCAGGGCGAAATGAAGCCACCGGCCTGGCCCAGTAAGCCCAACCGCCGCCGTGTCAAGATCGACGACACCCTATACGAGCTCAACATATAGTCCGTAACCACCAACGCCCTTGCCATCTCTCACTCGATAGCCCGGACGCGGAAGTAGTTGTATGTTTCTTTAATCACAAGAATCATTCCATTCTGCTGATGAACGAATATGAGTGCAGGCGCTCAAGCTCAACAACAATAAAGTGTTTATTTGGGGCAAAAAACTCCAATCCGCAGCTATGAACCGTTGTTGAACCGGCGTTGCTGCGCCAGTAAAGTTCCCCCAGGATGGCTCCACACAAAAAAAAGCCAACAAAAGCCAACAAAGACGCTAAAAAACCGAACGTTGCACAATCCAAGAGCGGACCCGGAATGGTTATCGTAATGTTTGTGGGTATTGTGACCGGGCTTGTTTTTTGGGCCAACAAACCTGTGTCCACCGACAAGGTGAACCGTTCGAAGACAGAGAGCCCCAAGACTGAACGCAACAACGTGCCATGGAAGCCGGAGAAGGAATCGAAGGTTTTCTCAAAATACGCAGGTTCCGAGAGTTGCAGAAAATGTCATCTGGAAGAGTTCGATCTATGGCATGGCTCAGATCATCAACTGGCCGAACGGCTCCCCGATCCGGCAATGGACGGCGGGGCGTTCGAGCCCAAGAGGGATTTCAAGCACCCGGTGGCGACCTCGGAAATGCATGCCGAGGGAGGCCGGTTTCACATTGCCACTCGGGGGTTGTCGGGGGAGCAAGAGACCTTCGAGGTGAAGCGGGTGATCGGCGAGACGCCGCTCCGGCAATACCTTGTCCAGTTCCCTCGCGGACTGCTGCAGGCCGTCGATCTGTCGCACGATCCCCACAAGAACGAATGGTTCAATGTCTTTGGCGACGAGGACCGACAACCCGGCGAGTGGGGGCACTGGACTGGGCGCGGCATGAACTGGAACACCCAGTGCGCCTCCTGCCACAACACACGCCTGCGGAAAAACCACGACGAGGCAACCGACTCGTACGACACCAAGATGGCGGAGCGGAGTGTCGGCTGCGAGGCGTGCCACGGGCCAATGAAGGAGCACGTCGACTGGCGGTTGCAACACCCCGACAGCACCGAGCCGGACCCTGCTGCACGCCAACTCGACAACTCGCAATGGCTCGCGGCCTGCGGCGCCTGCCACTCACGCCGCACGGAGTTAACGGGAGACTTCCAACCAGGCGAGCGGTATCTCGATCATTTCTCGCACGTCATTCCAGACCAGACGGACATCTACTACGCCGACGGCCAGGTGCTCGGGGAGAACTACGTGCTAACCTCGTTTCTCGGCAGCAAAATGCACCATGCCGGCGTGCGCTGCATGGACTGCCACGAGCCGCACACCGGCAAGACCCTGCAGACAGGCAACGCGCTCTGCATGCGCTGCCACACCGGCACTTATCCGAACAGCCCGAAAATTGATCCGCCCACCCATACGCATCACAAGCTGAACGGCGAGGGAGGGCAGTGCGTGAACTGCCACATGCCAGAGACGACATACATGCAGCGCGACCCGCGGCGCGACCACGGGTTCACCATCCCCGATCCGCTGCTCACGAAGGAACATGGCATCCCCAACGCATGCAACCGTTGCCACGCCGACAAGGATGCCAACTGGACTCTCGCGGCCGTCGAGAAATGGTACGGCCCGCGCATGGACCGGCCGTCACGCCAACGCGCCCGCACAATCGCACAGGCCCGGGAGAGCGCGGACGGCTCACGCGACGAGCTTCTGCAGTTGTTGCGTGAGGAGAAGACCCCGTTCTGGAAGGCGGTCGCCACCGAACTGATCCATCCGTGGGCAGGCGATCCCGAGGTCGCAACCACCCTTCTCAGCAATCTCGCCAGCACCAACGCCCTGCTCCGAGGCACCACGGCTCGCGCGCTGAACCCGCTCGCGCGCCGAGGCGATGACCGGATCGACAGTGCGCTGGGCAGGCTACTGGACGACCCTGTGCGCAAGGTGCGCATCGACGCGGCATGGACTTTGCGGGACCGGGTGGATCCGGAAACGACGGCAGGAAGTGACCTTGTGCGGATGCTTGATTACAACGTGGACATGCCCACCGGCGCGCTTCAGAAAGGGCTGTACCACCTCGACCGGAACGAGGTCGGGCTGGCGGAACGTTACTTTCGCCGAGCGATCGAACTGGACGGCCATTCGGCGCCACTGCGGCACGAGTATGCCATCGCGCTGAGCATGATGGGCCGTCCTCACGACGCAATCGCCGCGCTGCAAGAGGCGATTCGGCTCGACCCCAGCGAGGCGGAGTACCAGTACAAGCTGGCCCTCGGCTGGAACGAGACCGGAGATCTCGGCAAAACCGTCGGCGCACTCGTCCGGGCGGTACAACTAAACCCCCGGCACGCGCGGGCATGGTACAACCTAGGCCTGGCACGGAACGGTATGAACCAGCCGGAAGCAGCTATTGCCGCGCTGTTGAAAGCGGAAAGTGTCAGCCCGAACGATCCCGATCCCCCCTATGCCCGTGCAACGATTCTACATGCGCTGCGCCGCATCCCGGAGGCGATCGAAGCGGCGCAACGCGCATTGGAAATACAGCCAAATCACCCCGACGCCCGCACATTCCTTAGAACAATGGGGTTATAAAAAAGACGATTTATCCCATAATCAAATCACACGGTTGGCTAAACGCGATGGACTCACGTAATCCATGCCATCCTTGGACTTGGTACTGCTTGTGTGGAACTGTGGATTAGAGGATAGGGTCGGTTTCGGGATATGCTCCCAAAAGTTTGCTTTACTTGGGTTCAGGTATACGTCCACTCGCCTCGTCCCAACCGGTTTGCATGGGCGTTACCGAGTTCTTTATTTGAACTGTAGGAATTTGAATCCCAATCCAACTCTTGGCGGACGTGATATCCGATATTGGCCAAGCTGCAGACGATGGAGGTATGTGCCCCGTAGGTCACGTCAGCCACCGGTTTTTTGCGTGAACGAATGCAGTCGAGCCAGTTGCGTCGATGACTCTTGCCAATCTCCGGCAAACGCCATGCGTCCTTACCAAACGGCGAGGTGATGGCTGTCTTCGGGTTGGCGTCGATGCCGCTTCGATCAACGTAGAGCGTGCCCTCGCTACCGTAAAAAACGCAGTCGTTGAACTTGTCCCCGGTGGTTTCGTGGACGAACTCGACTCCGTTCGCGTAGATCATCCGCAATCCGTTGTTACCCGCCTTCGGCGGGATCACTTTCGCGGGAATGGTGTCGTCCAGATCCATTGCCCACTTTGCGATATCGAAATGGTGCGCACCCATGTCACTCAGACCGCCGCCGGCGTATTCGCGGTAACGCCGCCATTGCGGGAAGTGCCGGTGCATGTCGACCGGGCAAAGAATCTTGTTGAAGCCCCGTTCGGGCGCCGGGCCCTGCCAGAGTTCCCAGTCTATCCCATCCGGCTTCAGCTCCGTGGGCAGATCGCAGCTTACCGCCGGGGCACCCACCCCAATTTTCACCTTCTTGACCTCACCAATGCGTCCATTACGCACACTCTCCACCGCCTGCCTAAATTTGCCTCCGTACTCGGTGCGTTGCTGACTGCCTACCTGAAAGACAATGTTGTTGCGCCGGGCAGCCTTGAGCGTTTCCCGTGCGGCGCGCACAGTGACGGTCAACGGTTTCTCGCAATAGACATCCTTCTTTGCATCCGCTGCCATGATTGCTTGCATCGCATGCCAGTGATCGGGCGTGCCGATGACCACAGCATCCACCGACATGTCACCAATGATGTTTCTAAAATCGTTGTGAGCCTTGCAGCCGTGGTTTGCGCCGTACTTGCCAGCAACCCTCTTGATAGCCTCGTCCAGACGCACCTTAGCCACCTCGGCAATGGCAACGACACGGCAATCTGCTTGGCCAAAGAAGAAATTGAGATGACTCGAGTTCATTCGGCCAAAGCCAATGAAGCCAAGGTTGATTCGCTCACTTGGCTTGTTGGCCCAAGCGCTGGAAGGAATGATGTTGGGGGCAATAACCACCGATGCAGCAGTCGTACGAATGAATTGGCGACGTGATAATTTCATATATTCAGGTGGCGCAGGTATTGGAGGCCTTACGATGGAAGGAGTCAAGATTCAGTTATGGCACGTAAAACTGAAAGAGGACTCGAACTTTGCCATGTCACGCATTAGGCTCAAACCCAGCGATTTCAGCACCGCACCCTATGAAGGCATTGATCAAAAAGGAATCTGGAGAAGGGATTTGGCTCGATGAGGTGGCGCAGCCTGAGGCAGGACGCAATGATGTGCTGATCAAGGTGGATCGCACCGGCATTTGCGGCACCGACCTGCATATTTACAAGTGGGACGACTGGGCGAGCAAAACGGTTCCGATACCACTGGTGGTGGGGCATGAGTTCGTGGGCGAAATCGTGGAGATCGGCGCGGACGTGAAGGATTTCAGCGTGGGCGAAATCGTCAGCGGCGAAGGCCACGTGGTGTGCGGTCATTGCCGCAACTGCATGGCCGGCCGGCGGCATTTGTGCAACGACACCGGCGGCATCGGCGTCACGCGACCCGGGGCGTTTGCCGAGTACATCGCTCTGCCGCAGACAAATGTGTGGGTGCACAAGCCGGAGATCGACCGTGATGTTGCCTCAATCTTCGACCCGTTCGGCAATGCCACACACTCAACGCTGAGTTATCCCGTGCTGGGCGAGGACGTGCTGGTAACCGGAGCGGGGCCGATCGGAATCATGTCCGCCGCCATCGCCCGCCACGCCGGCGCGCGGCACGTGGTGATCACGGATGTGAACGAGTACCGCCTCAATCTTGCCCAGAAAATGGGCGTAACGCGCGCGGTGAATGTGGCCCATGAAAAGCTTGCCGACGTGCAGGCCGAACTGGGCATGGACGAGGGTTTTGATGTCGGCCTCGAGATGAGCGGCAATCCGAGTGCGTTCAATAACATGCTCGAGAACATGTGCCACGGCGGCAAGATCGCCATGCTCGGCATCCCCGATAAGGAAATGGCCATCGACTGGAATACGGTGGTGTTCAACATGCTGACCATCAAAGGCATCTATGGCCGCGAGATGTACGAGACATGGTACAAGATGACCGTGATGCTCGAGGGCGGCCTGGACATTAAGCCGGTCATCACGCACCGGTTCGGATTCGATGAGTTTGAGAAGGGCTTCGAAGAGGCGCTGAGCGGGCAGAGCGGCAAGGTCATCTTGAAGTGGTAGGCGATGTATGGTGACCTAAAAACCCAACTGCAGTCCGAGTTGGATGAAATCCGCGCGTCCGGACTTTACAAGGGCGAACGCGTGATCGACACGCCGCAGGCGGCGCGCGTGGGCGTGGGCGAACAGTCGGTATTGAATCTGTGCGCCAACAATTACCTTGGGCTAGCAAATCATCCAGAGGTGATCGATGCCGCAGGCGCGGCTCTCGACGAATGGGGCTACGGCCTCGCAAGCGTGCGGTTCATCTGCGGCACGCAGGCCATCCACAAGCAACTGGAGGACAAGCTCAGCGAGTTCCTCAGCATGGAGGACACGATCCTCTACACCTCCTGTTTCGACGCCAACGGCGGCTTGTTTGAGACCTTGCTCGGGCCGGAGGATGCCGTGATTTCCGATGAACTCAATCACGCCTCGATCATCGACGGCGTACGCCTCTGCAAGGCCAAGCGGTTCCGCTACAAGAACAACGATATGGCCGATCTCACCGCGCAACTGAAGACGGCCAAGGGCTCCCGCCGCATTCTCATCGTCACTGACGGTGTGTTCTCGATGGACGGCTACCTCGCCAACCTTCCGGCAATCTGCGACCTCGCCGATGAGCACGGCGCATTGGTGATGGTCGATGACTCCCACGCCGTCGGCTTCATGGGCGCGCGCGGCCGCGGTACGCACGAGCATCACGACGTGATGGATCGCATCGACATCATCACCGGTACACTCGGCAAAGCCCTCGGCGGTGCCAGCGGCGGCTACACCAGCGGCCGCGCAGAGATCATCGAATACCTCCGCCAACGCTCCCGCCCCTACCTGTTTTCGAACACCGTCGCGCCTAGCATCGTCGCTGCCTCCATCAAGGCCATCGATTTGCTCAACGCATCGACCGAGCTGCGTGATTGCCTCGAGGCCAACACGAAATTTTTCCGCCAACAAATGGCCGGGAGCGGCTTCGAGATCCTCGAGGGCACGCATCCCATCACCCCCATCATGCTCGGCGACGCCGCCCTCGCCAGCCGTTTCGCCGATACCATGCTCGAGAAGGGCGTCTACGTCATTGGCTTTTCCTATCCCGTCGTGCCCCAGGGCAAGGCCCGCATCCGCACGCAGATCTCCGCCGCGCACACACGGGAAGACCTGGAATTCGCCATCTCCAAGTTTGCCGAAGTGAAAACAGAGATGGGAATTTGAACGAAGTTGCTTCACCCGAAAACAAGCCATACGCTTGGCCAAGCCCAATTCCTTGGCCATGCAAACAATAACCAGAGACCAAGCCAGTAAGTTCGCCTTTGATTGGCGTGACGAACCGTTGCTCCGCGTCGCCTGCGGCGAATCAGTTACAATCGAGACCTGGGATGCCGGATCCGGTTTTTTCAAGACACCAGATGACCAGGCCATTCCCGCCAATCGCCCTGGCTTTGATCAAAATCCGCCGCTGGCAAATCCGATCGGCGGTCCTATTTACATCGACGGGGCCGAGCGAGGTGATGTGTTGCTAATCGACATCGAGGATATCGAGGTGGGTGATTACTCGTGGGTGGCCATTGGCCCAAAACGCGGTCCACTCGGCGAATCCACCCGATGGCCCGAACTCTCCGACCGATACACAACCAAAATATTCAAGCACAACCCAGGGCCAAGCGGCACGATGCGTGACGGGACAATGCAGTTCAATGAACTGATATCTTGGCCCATCACACCCTTCATTGGAACGATTGGTGTGGCCCCGGAACGCGAAGTAACCACCAGTATTGACGGGCAGGGAATATGGGGAGGCAATCTAGATATCCGTGACGTGGCCGTTGGCAACCAAATCCACCTCCCGATTTTTCACTCAGGAGCCTTGTTTTACCTGGGTGATGTTCATGCCAGCCAGGGGGACACCGAGTACACGGGCACAGCGGCGGAGACCTGTGGCACCGTCCAAGTAAAGTTTGATTTACGGAAGCAAAAGCAGCTGCCTTTCATGCGTATTGAAAAACCGGAAAGCATTGTTGCGATCCATGCGGCCCGTCCGCTGGAATTAGCGGTTGATTCAGCCACACGCCATCTCATTGCCTGGCTAATTGACCAGTACGCCATGTCACCCACCGAAGCCTATTGCCTGGTCAGCACCTGTCCCGATTTCCGGATCAACGTCTACCAGATGGTTAACATGGGCAAACTGAGTTTTGTCGCCGGAGCAGAAATACCTAGGAAACACCTCAGCCCATTAGTTCAGAGCGATTAAAAAGGGTGCGAAAAAGGAGGATCGAGTTAAAGCTTTCATCAAGGTTGTAGGCTAACAGGATAGTTGCCCCGATCGGCCCCCTTGAACCAGCGCATCCTCCATCAATTGCCAACAGATCAATTGCATGCGCGGGAAGTGGAACGGGCCTTTCCATAGGCTGCCCTTGAGCGGCACAGAGATACTGCCATCGCGGTGCAGGTAACCGAACCATTCACCGTGCTCCCGGTCGGCAAAATGGGCGTAGGCCCAGTCGTGCACCTGTGTATGCCAGCGTGAGTATTTTTCGTCGCCGGTCAACTGCCAGGCGAGCAGCGTGGCAATGATGGTCTCATTGTGCGGCCACCAAAATTTCATGTCGTGCCAATACTCCTGCACCGGTTTGTCATAAACATCCCGAAAATAAAACAAGCCGCCGAACTCGTCATCCCATCCCCTCGCCCACATCCAGTCAAGGATCTGGCAACCCATGCGAATCAGCTCCGTGTTATTGCCGCGCAGCCTGGCCTCCCACAGGATGAACCAGGCGCACTCTATCGCGTGACCGGGGTTAAGCGTACGACCGTCGAAGTGGTCGATGATGGAGCCGTCAAGCGCAACTGATTCCATCACGCACTCGATGTCCGGTTTCATGAAGTCCCGCCTAATCTCCGCAATAGCCGCGTCGATGTCGACCGTGAACGACTCATCACCAAGGTTGCGCCGTAACTCCTGCGCGGTGACCATTGCGATCATCGGCGCAACGATCGCCTTGGTCGGCCGGGTATGGGTGAACTTGGGCGTAGTGAGTGTCGGGTCGGCAAAGTGGCGCCTGGCAAGGCTGAATAAGTCGCGCGCCTTGTCCGCTTGGCCAAGTTCCCCCGACACCTTGGCCAAGGCCGCGTAAGCGATGGCCGCAAACGTCTCCGTGAAAACATAACGCCGTTTGCGGATAGGAGCCCCATCGCGGGTAACTTGGAACCACATACGACCGTCGCCATCGAAGCCGTGCCGCGAGATGAAGTCGATGCCATGGCTGGCCCAGTCAAGCCATTCGGGTCTCGGTTCCACCGTATTGTGGAGCGTGGCCAGCAGCCAGGTGGCGCGGCACTGCTGCCACATTCCCTTGTCTGTGTCCAACAACGAGCCGTCTCGGTCGCGCGCCAGCAGAAAGCCTCCGTGTTCACCGTCCACACTGCGCGGCCACCAGAACGGCAGCGTGTCGTCAAGAAGACCGTCACGGTAAACTGCAAGGAGTTTTTGTTGACGGGCCAGTTCCATCAACCCAGCGCCCAGTCGAAAAAACCGATCGACTTGAGGTCCTGCTTCAGGTTTACAACCGATTGAGGAGACAGATCTCGCAAAGGAAGCCGCGCCGGGCCGCAGTCCACGCCAACCATTGCCATCACGGCCTTGGCCCCTGGTATGTAGTTGTATTTAGCTATGGTACGAACCATTTCCGCCGACTTAGCCTGGTCGCGCTGGGCCGTCTCAATGTCTCCGCTATCAAACGCATCAATGATTCTCCGGTATAGCGGAGCCGAGAAATTATAGGTACTGCCCACTGCACCCCTGCAATCAAGATGGAGGCCATCAAGCAGTTCCTCGTCGCAGCCGAAGAGCATGTCCGGGACGCACCCATTCGTGTTGAGTATCGCACTCAACTGGTCGCGATCGGGATTGCTGTACTTCACACCGACGAAGCCGGAAATCTTTTCCGAGGCGAGTTGCACAAACTCACTCGTGTTGATCGTCACGCCAGTCATGCCCGGGATGTCGTAAAAATAAAACGGCAGATCGGGTGCGGGTTCGACCACCTGCGCAAACCAGTCGCACAGTGCCGCTGCATCTGCCGGCTTGAAAAAGTTTGGAGCCATCGCTGACATAGCATCCGCGCCGTTTTCGACAGCAGCACGGACCATGGACTGGGAATCCGGCAGATTATTGTGGCCCACGTGCGCAACAAATTTGAGCCCGTTAAGATGAGCCACTCGCCCCCATGCCTCAAAGAGGTTGATTCTCTCGTCTGTGCTTAGCGAATGGCATTCCCCGGTCGTGCCTGTGACGAACACACCGGTGACCCCGGCCTTGCCCAAGTATTCGGCCTGAGCCGGCACGCAATCGTAATTAACAGAAAAATCATCGCGCATTGGGGTATGCACGGCGGCAATCAACCCATCCATTTTCATGTTTATGACAATATTAGTTTCCTTTTGAACAGGAACATTAGCAGAAAGATGATGACCAAACCTTTTCGACAAGCGGCCAATCGAATCTGTTGGTTGACAAAATCACTTGCCCTTCCCCGCCATGGCATCCAGTTCTGCCAACTTGAGATGCACGCTGACAACATAGGGCGATTCATCCTCGACCCAATGACCGTAGGTGGTAGTCACGATGGTATCGTCGGGCAGCACCTCCACGGGTGGGTAGGCGCAGTCCCAGCGGTTTTTGTTGTCCATCAACCTTATTCGGTACTGCCCCTCTCGGCCATTGACAATATCGTCGTAAGTACCCACCCAGGCCACCCAGTCTCCCTTTGTGGGGGTGTCGTGCGTGGTGTCGCGAAACGAAATGAAGAGCCGGCCGTCAGCGGTGTATTTGCCGATATGACGGTCGCCAGTGAGTGCGGCGGGCAATTCACGCGGCTTTGTCCAGGTCTTGCCCTCGTCATTGGAGAAAATAACGTACGAGTTTCTGCGGCGGCTGTTTTCGCGAAGCAGAACGCAGAACTGCTTGCCGTCCGGCGAACGAATAATGCCCGGCTCGCACAGGTGCACGTCTGACCGGGCAAGAATGCTTTCCGGATTGGACCAAGTCAGCCCGCCGTCCTTCGAGAAAGTCTTGTATAGGTTAAACACGACCGGATTGCCAAGCTTTCCATTCTTCGAAAAGAAACGCCCGTCATCGTGGAACATCGCCATGTATTGGCCCTTCCCGGTTTTCAATGCCTCCAGGCAACCCATCACCACGATGCCACCCCAGTTTCCCACCGGCTTCAATTCGCTCCAGTTCGCACCATCATCTCCGCTGACTGCCAGACGCGCTGGATAGAGGCCGCTCCACATGATGAGCCGTTTCCTGCCTTCCCCATCCACCACACGGTGAATCGTAGGCACCTCACGACTGGTCGACCAGTTCGCCGGCGTGGAAAGGCGCTTACTCCAGGTTTTGCCGCCATCTGTGCTGCGCTTATAGACGATGGCTCCCCGCCCGTGGCCCTTTGGATAGACGATGAGTATTGTTCTGCCATCCTCCAAAAGAACGGTGGAGGGATGTCCGAGGTATTGTCCCGTCTCCCTGTCAACAACGACCTGCCGGTGCGTCTGTGCTGACAAATCGAGCGTCGGGATCGTGTACCCCCGTGGCATGGGTTCCGCCCCCGACAGGGAGAGTGCCACCTGCATGCTGAGCCAAGCGCCCATGATCTTGTATTGTTTCTTCATTTATATTTTCCCTGCCTCGGCCATCTCAACGGCCAGTTTGGACTGATACGCCTCATGCGCCGAAACATCTTCGCGGGCACTTTGGGCATAGAAAATAAATCCCAGCGCCCGACGATTTCGCGTGATGCTCAAGTTAGCGTCGGCTCGGTGGATGCTCAGCGCATGGTGCGCCAGCAAGTCTCCTGGCTGGGCGGGACATGCCACCTCGTCACGTTGATCTGAGGCCTTTCCAAAATCCGTGATTCCCTGTGAGAATCCAAGTGTCTGGGTGCGCCCATGTGGGCGCATGCCGTGCATGTGTGAACCTCGAACATAACGCACGCAGCCGTTATCCTCATCCACCACGTCGAGGGCCATCCACATCGTGAGTGCATGGCAGGGCTCAAGCATGAAATAAAACCCGTCCTGATGCGGCGGGGTCGCTTGGCCAATCGAAGGCGGCTTATTGAAGTATTGGACGTTTTTGCCATCTACAGTTTCACCAAGAAGTTCCTCAGCCAGACTCCTTGGTTTGTCATCAAAAAAGGTGCCGAAAAATTCATCGTGCTCATGCAGGCGCTGAATCTGCTTCAGCGTACACACATTGGCCTTATCCTCATAAAAAACATGCTCCCGCGGCAACAATGGAACGCGTTCTGCAATTAAACGCTCCACTGCCGTCTCGATTTGTAATAGTTCATCAGCTTTACAAAAACCTGGCACGTACACAAAACCATTCTGTTCAAAAATTTCCTTTTGGGTCATGGTTTTAATCGCAACGAACCGAAACAGAATGAGCGAGTTTGCTTTTGAGGTCGATACGAAAAAAGTTTCGCATCACCTCAGCAGTCGGAAACAGGAATGTCCAGTGCCACATCCATATCTCACTCGAACCATGGTCAATAAAGAATAATAAAGGCGCACTATTGTGCGCCTTCACTTTCCCATGAACTCATTAAGCTCAGCCCTTGGCAGCGTCGTAGTTGGCACCCACGGCATCCCAATTAACGACATTCCAAAATGCCTTGAGATAATCCGGCCGGCGGTTCTGGTACTTGAGGTAGTAGGCGTGTTCCCACACGTCACAGCCGAGGATCGGGGTGCGGCCTTCCATCAACGGCGTGTCTTGGTTGGCCGTGCTGCAGACGCAAAGTCCGCCCTCCCCGTTCACGCACAGCCATGCCCATCCGCTGCCAAAGCGCGTCGCACCGGCAGCCTCAAACTTGGCTTGAAAATCGGCGAAACCACCAAACTCCGCGCTGATCGCCTCGGCCAACGCGCCGCTTGGCTCGCCGCCGCCATCCGGGCCAAGTACGGTCCAGAACAGCGAATGGTTGGCGTGTCCGCCGCCGTGGTTGCGCACCGCGCCGCGGATGCCCTCCGGCACAGAGTCGAGGTCGCTTACCAGGTCCTCGACCGACTTGACCTCCAAGTCAGTGTTGCCGGCGATGGCCTCGTTGAGCTTGGCCACGTAGGTGTTGTGGTGCTTGCCATGGTGGATTTCCATGGTCTGCGCGTCAATGTGCGGTTCGAGCGCATCGTGCGCGTACGGAAGATCGGGGAGTGTGTGTGGCATGATGTTTTTAAATAAAAAAGTTTTCAGTCTCTTCGGCCACGATATCGCCTGGCCAAGCGGCGAGCAAGCTAACACCTTAGCCGGTTCGCACAAGCCCTATCCCCTTCTCCGCTTGGTCAAGCACTTGGGTTACCTGGTCAGGTTCACGAAATTCTCGAGCATCTTCAGCCCGACTTTCTGGCTTTTCTCGGGGTGGAACTGCGTAGCGAACACGTTCCCCCGACAGACAGCCGAGACAAACTCCACACCGTATGTCGTGCTGCAGGCGGCGATTGAGCCGTCCACCGGCTGCGGATAATAGCTGTGCACAAAGTAAACATGGCTACCATTCTCGACACCCTTAAAAAGCGGGCACTCCGGCTGGACAATCTCAATCTGGTTCCAGCCAATCTGCGGGATCTTCAGTCCTTGCTCCACCGGAAATCGAACAACGCTTCCCGCGAACAACCCCAAACCAGCGGCGGAACTGTTGAACTCCTCGCTTCGCTCGAACAACGCCTGGTAGCCGACGCAGATGCCGAGGAACGGCCGGCCGGTGTTGACGAACTCCCGCGTTGCCTCGAGCAGTTCCTGCCGCTGCATCGCGTTGACGCAGTCGTCGAACGCGCCAACGCCGGGCAGTACCACAGCCGAGGCGTCCTTCATTCCATCGGGCGACGGAACCAACTCCACATCGCCGCCAACAAAGCGCAGCGCCTTCTCCACGCTGCGCAGGTTCCCGGCGCCGTAATCCAGCAGAGCGATCATCGAACGCGCTTGAGCCAGCCTTTCGGGTGGTGCGTGATGAGGAACCGCTCGCAACGCTCATGGTCGATCTCGAACTCGGGATGCCGAGCCAGGTACTTCTCGAGTGCTGGCAGGGGTCCGGGGCGGCCCTTACGGAACATGAACAACTCGTCAATGATGCCATCCTGCACGAGGCAGTAACTGCCGACTGTGGTCAACGGCGCGTACAGTTCCAGTTCCTTCGCAACGTGCGCCTCAGAGTGGTCGCTGTCGAGGATCACCAACACCGGGCCGGTCGCCACCTCGGCCATCGCTCGAATCTGCCCGGCGATCTCATCCGACACCGAGCTGCCGACAAGGTAGGTCACCCGCGGGTGCGACAGGTCGTGCAACTTCTCGATGTCCACCGAGACCACCCTGCCGTCGGTGTCCATGAGGTCGAACAACTGCGCGTAAAAATAGGCCGAGCCGCCTCGGTTCGTGCCGCACTCGATAATGAGCGACGGCTTCACATCGTGGATCGTCTCCTGCGCAATCCAAAGGTCAAACGTGTTTTGCCAGATCGGCTTGCCAAGCCAGTTGCTCTTGCCGAAGTTATTTGTCTTGGTGACGAGTTGGTGAAAAAATAGCTTCTCCACGGCACGCGCAAAGAGCGCGTTATAGAAGGAGATCACCAGACTGCGAAAGCGCATGTACATTTCGATCCAGACCGGCGGAAAACCGGTTCCGCCGGGGCGCAAACCGTATGGTGAAAACCTTGCAGTGGCAATCATCGTGTGCCCTCCCCTCTCGCCGGCTGACCCATGAAAAACCCCCTCACCCAGGCCCTGCGCTGCTGGATCGAGTGGCGGCGTCAACAGAAACTCCATGGCCGGTTCGCCCTTGGGGACGCACGGATGCAGCTTGGCAGGGTAATCCTCCCAGCGCGGCTGCACAGCCAGGCAGCGGCCAGGAGCCTGGGCAATGAAGCCGAGATGACCCAGACCGATGATGCCTGGCAGGTGCGGCTGCGTGACAGCGGGCTCAATTTCTTTTGGCCCAGCGAGCCGGATCAAAACCTGCATTTTGTCATCGAGCAGGAGTTTTCCACCGCCAACCCTCACAATTACACCACCCTGCCAATCCGACTCTCGCCGGACAGCACTGTGCTCGACGTCGGTTCCTGCGAAGGACTGTTTGCGTTTCGCGCGCTCCGAGACGGCTTGGCCAAACGCGTGGTCTGTTTCGAACCGAACGAGAGGATGGCCGCTCTGCTCAGACGCGGTGCTGAGGCCAACGGACTAATCGACGGCATCGTCATCGAGCGTAGCGGTGTCGGCAGCCGAAGCGGCCAGGCGCGCATGGTCGACGACGGCAACCCGGATGCCGGTTACCTCGACTACCTGCCAAGCGGCACGCCGCACGATGGCGCCGTTCCGGTCACAAGCATCGACGACTACTGCCGCAACCACGAACTCGCGCTTGGCCCAAGCGACCTCATCAAGGCCGACGCCGAGGGCGCGGATCTCGACGTGCTGCTAGGCGCGGAGGAACAACTCCGCAACGGCGCGCCGCAACTAGCAATCACGACATATCACGTCGAAGACCACGCCGAGCAGATGATCGCCCGGCTGCGCGACATCCGCCCGGAATACCGGCTGCGGCTCAAGGGCTTTTCGTTCTGGACCACCAAGCCACGCCCGGTGCTGCTGCAGGCCTCAACGCTTCGATGAGCGACTCGCCTCCACTCATCGTCGGCTTGGGCGAGGCTCTATACGATTTGCTCCCCACCGGCCCGGCGCTCGGCGGCGCGCCGCTCAACGCCGCCGTCCAGGCGCACCAACTTGGCAACCACGCTGTGGTGGCCAGCCGCATTGGCAACGACGCACTTGGCCAAATGGTGCTCGACGACTTGACGACGCGCGGCATTGACACAGCCTTTATCCAACGCGACCCCGACGCCCCGACCGGCACGGTCGAAGTCACCATGAGGGATGGCGAACCGGAGTATGACATTGTCCGCAACGTCGCATGGGACCGGCTCTCCTGGGATGAGTCGCTCGCCAGCTTGGCCAAACAGTGCGACGCTGTCTGCTTCGGCACGCTGGGCCAACGGCTCGAGCCAGCGCACTCGACAATTCAGCAATTCGCCACCGCCAGCCAAGCTGTGCGACTGTTCGACCTCAACCTGCGGCAGGATTATTTCTCGGCGGAGCGGCTAGAGGCCGGTTACCGCACCGCTTCCATAGTCAAGATGAACGAAACAGAGCTGGCCAAGGCCGCCCCGCTGCTCGGCCTTGGCCAAGCGGAGCCGATCCCAGCACTGATTGGGCGCTTCAACCTCGACCTGTTCGTCCTGACACGGGGACGGGACGGGACTGTGCTGCACACTGCCGACTCGGTCGTGGTTGGCCAACCGGCGCATTTCGCCCCGGAGCCGGACGCCGATCCGGTCGGCGCGGGCGACGCCTGCAGCGCGGCAATCCTGCACGGGGCGGTTCGCCGTTGGCCGCTCCAAAAGACAGTCGACCTGGCCAACCGGCTCGGGGCATTCGTCGCCTCCCGCAAAGGCGCCACCCCACCGCTTCCCGCCGAGTTGCTGCCGGGCAGTTAAACAGATTCCCGCTTTACACTGGGGTGGGTTGCACGCAATCTCCCGGCCTCGCGCGGCGCAGGCCGCGCGTCTCCACGATGAGCAAGGACAACAAGGACGAAAAGAATTCCCTGAACAAGCTTGAGGAGCTGCTTCTCAAGTCGCGGACCGTTATGCTTTACGGCGAGATCAACCAGAAAGTGGCACGCGAATTTTGCACCAAGCTTCAGCTGCTCGCCGCTGACTCGGACGACGACATCACGGTATTCGTCAACTCGCCCGGTGGCCACGTGGAGTCGGGCGACAGCATCCACGACATGATCCGATTCGTGAAGCCGCGCGTGCGGGTTGTCGGCACTGGCTGGGTCGCCAGCGCCGGGGCGCTCATCTATGCCGCCCCGCCGGTGGAGGATCGCTTCAGCCTGCCCAACACGCGCTACATGCTGCACCAGCCGAGCGGCGGCGTCGGCGGCCAAGCGTCGGACATCAGCATCGAGGCGGAGCAGATCGTCAAGATGCGCGAGCGCCTCAACCAGATTTTCGCCGAGCAAACCGGCCAGCCGCTCAAGACGATCGCCAAGGACACCGACCGCAACTTTTGGATGACGCCCGAGGAAGCCAAGGAGTACGGCCTAGTCGGGAAGATCATCCAATCGCACGACGAACTCTAATCTAAGGGCGGGCTGGCGTGACCAGCCTGAAAAAACGCACTCGTGTCACCCTCGGAGAAATGATGCGGGACACCGTTCCGTTAGTTTTTGGATGGAAATGGCTCAACGACTGCCACGTCTGACCAAGCGCCTGCGTGGCCTGCAGCGAGTAACTCCGACCCATCTGCGAATTGAATCCCACCCGCAACATGCCGTTCGGCAAACGCGTCACCGTCAGGAGTAGGTCATCCATCGGCTTGGCCAAACCGGGGTCGTCCCGGCCGGGCGTACCGCCGGGAATCGAACTAGCCCGAAAACCCAGCTCGCCCGCCGCATCGGCGGTCAGGGAATGGCCTTGGCCATCCGCCTGCTCCGGCCACGGCGCGGCGTCATCATACGTCACGCTGAACACCGGCACACCAAGGCCGGCCGACAGCGTGACCCTCTCCCCCTCGTTGGCCAGTTGGCCCTGGTAGATGCCGTCCACGGCCAGGCCGGGGTACCGGCTCTGCAACACCGCCCGGTTCCTTCCCAACAGCAAGGTTTCGCCGCTGCCAATCGTGGTTCCCTCCGGAAACACGAACTCGATGCCACTGCTGAAAAAAAGGCCGCTCAAGTCCAGCGACGAGTCGCCGATGTTCTTTAACTCGAGAAACTCGAACTCGCCACCGTTCACGCCCTCTTGGCCAATCGGATTGTACATGATCTCACTGAACACGAGATTCTGACGGATACCCGCCAGATTCGGCTCACCGGCTACAAAATCGACAGGTGCCGACCAGTGGCTCCACGCCATCGTGCCGTTTCGCATCCGGACACGGGCACGGTATGTGCCGCCCTGACGGATGACGCTCTGCGGGACTGCCACGGTCCGGACCAACTCGCCGTCCTCCAGTTCCCAAACCGGATTGAGCTCATACTTCCAAGGTTTGGCCGGCACGAAATGGGGCGTCTCGGGATTGGACACCTCCGCCAGCCGCCATTGGATACCGGTGAATGTCTTGTTGTTCGTCGACCGCCCCGGCTTAAACGGGCTGCTCTCGAACCGCAGCTCGTCCAACGGGAATCCCTCTGGGCCGGCAAAGGTGATCACCGGGGTGTCCGGGATGTCGGTGAACTTGGCCTCGTGCTCGAGGTAGTTGTAGCCGTAGCCTCGCGGATCGCCGTCGCCAATGCTCCACCGGCCGGGATCGGTGTCGGTCATGAACCCGAGCATATGCAGCATCATGCCCTCGAAGTCCTTCGTCTTTAGCCGTCGCGTCCATGTGCCGCCCCGGTTGCCCTGGCTCTTGGGCGACACGTAAAACTGCCCGCGATGGCTCCCGGCCGTCCGCGGGTGGTAGTTCCACATGAACTGGTCAACGTCAACAAACGTCAGCGGCTCGCCCGGCGGGTTGATGAAGCGCGCGTGCTCGTCGATGAACTGGCCGATCTGACCGCCGGTCGGCGAGGCATCATCCAGAAGAAGGTCGAGCAGTTCGCGGGCGCGGTTCTTGAACTCGATCTTCAGCGCCTTGTGACGACTGAGGCAACGCTCGATGTTGATCGCCCCCTGCCAATGCGTCTCCGGAATGATCAGCATGTCCAGGTCCCACGGCACCGGGTGCCAATGGCCGTCCGGGTGATGGTAAAACACCTTGTTCCAGCCCTCCCGGATGTCGACGTTGCTGATGATCCGGTTCACGCAGCGGAACGTGTAGTAGGTCGGCAGATGCAAATTGTCGCGCCACCACTGAAGCGACTGCGATCGGCCGTAACCACTGCGAAAACTGTTCCAGTCCGATGCCGAGACGGACTGCGTCGGCCCCTGGTTGCGCTTGTCGCCGTTGCCACTCTCGATCTTGTACACATTGCCGTCTGGCAGTCCGTGCTCCACGAGAAACCGGCTGTCTGTGTGCTCGACATAAAGGTAGAGCCCCCACAGGTCACCCTCATACTGGGCGTTGCGCCGCCCGGTCGGCGCCTCCTCGGCATCATCGATCACGCGAAAATGCACAAAGTGTGTCTTGGGCGCGAGGCCACCGGCCAAGTTGTACAACTTGAACCCGATCGCCTCCTCCATCCCGGCCATGCCTCGGTTGACTGGCATCCACGGCGAGGCGCATCCGTTAAGGTTGATCGTTTTTTTTGGCTGGGCGTATTTCCTGCCGTAGTTGTCCCGGGCCTCCAGCCCGCGCGTGCGGTTGAAATAAAGCCGCCACTTGTTCTTGCCGGAGACGTAGGTTGAAAACTCGCCGCGGTTCCGGAACTCGATGTGGTCGTAGACCTTCCCGTCATAAACCAGTGTCCCGTTGAAATGCACCGTGTCAAACGACCCGTTGTATTGGGAGTTGGCAACGTCGGTCGCATTCGCAATCAAGTGGTACGTCGGCAGAGACGCCATCACGCCGGGCGGAAACGTTTCCTTTTTGCCGTTGATCCGGTCCGAACCGGTCCAACCTGGCACGCCGTTGTAGCAGAAGTAGGCGAAGTTCGGCTGTCCATCGTCGACGTATGGCAAAGTGACCGCATTGCCGAGTTTGTCCTCGACGCGAATCCGGTAGCGCACCAGGGTGCGATGCGTCTGCACGCTTCGCGGAATTGTCACCGAGAAAACCGAATCACCCGCCGCACCGTCGGCCATAGGCAATGCCCTCCAACCTTGGTCAAACGCGCTGTCTGTTTTCCGAATGTAATTTCCGGGCCGAACCGCCTGGTAAAGCAAAGTCACGGAGAGCACACCATCCGGGTCGGTCGCCTTGGCGCTCACGCGCACCGATTCGTTGGCTTTCGGCTGCCGCGGCTCATGTTTCACCTGCCGCGTTTGGGGTGGCGCATTCGCGGCGAATACGGAATTGGCCGCAGCGGGGGTTGGGTTGCCTGAAATTTCACCAGGATCCGGCGTGCGCAACTCGGCATCGATCGAGAAATCGCTGCTGCCCAGCGTGGTGTTCAGCGCATGGATGGCGATGATGTTCCTGCCTAGGTTCAGCATCTCCGCCGGATTCGATAGTTCAAACTCCTCCCAAGCGGCCTCATGATTGCTTGCAAAAGAGTTGTACAGCAGCGCTCCACCGGGGACACTGACCCGCGCGACCTCCTTGCCGTTGATCCACACCACAGCGCCGTCGTCGACGTACACCCGCAATACTAGGCGCGCTGGAATTTCGCCAGCCTTCACATCGAACACCCGGCGCAGATACACGGATGAAAAATTGTTCTGCATCGAGATCGTCGTCCGGTCGTCGCCATCGCCGTAGCCGATTGGTGCGCGACCGTTTTTCCAACTGTTGTCCTCGCTGAAATCCAGTTTGCGCCAGGCGGACCGAGGCGAAGACGCCTCGCTGGTTCCTTCGCGATATCGCCAGCCTGAACGGCCTGCGGTTATGAAAGAAAAAGGTTCACCAGTAACAACTTGCATACCAGATGAACGCCACGATCCACCCAGGTCGTTCTCAAGGTTCGGATGGATCAGTTCCATCGAACTGCCTGCGCCGCTCGCAGCCGTGGGCCAGGGAAAACCGGAGCGGTAGTCTACGCGGTCAACGCGCTGATCTACCGCGTCGCGCAGCGTCAATGTCTCACCGTTTGATAGCCGGTTGACATATGGGCCAAACACAGCGGAGGCATTCAGCTTGAACTTGCGCCGCAGTTCCGCGGGATCTTCAGCCACCACAAGATAAGCTCTTGACCTGAGAATTGTGTTCGCCGGAAAAGTAAACTGGATGCCGCTGGAGAAACGCCAGGCGGACAGATCGACAACAGCGTCACCGCTATTGTGTAGTTCAACAAACTCGACCGCATCCGTTTTCGGATCGGCGTCGTAATGTATCTCGTTGATGACGACTTCAGCAAGCACACCGCGAGGCCATGTGAAGGCAAGTACGATGATGATTCGAAGTCGAAGGCAACTCATCGACGCACTACGGGTTGGCCGGAGTCACCAGCCTGATAAACCGCTCACGACTGACGCGCGGTGAGATGATGCGCGACACATTCCCGCTCGATTCCGGAAAGAAATTGCTCAAAGGCTCCCACTGCTGATCAAGCGCTTGGCTGAACTGGAGAGAGTAGCTTCGCCCCTCCACCGCCGTAAAACTCACTCTCAACATGCCGTTGGGAAGGCGAGTGATTTTCAACGCTAAACTGCTCGTGGAATCGTTCGGGTCGGTACCGGCAGCGTATTCATATATATTGGCAAAACCATCGGAGTCGGCATCGAGCAAGGCATCATCAGAACTTTCCGGATCAAGCCCGTTCGCCACCTCCCAACTGTCCGGCATGCCATCGAGGTCGCTGTCCCGTTCGTCACCCGGCTTGGCCCAGTTGCGCGCGCTGTTGCCGTAAGTCGACAGGTTTACACGTTGGATCGGCACACCTCCCTGCTCCGGCATCACAGGCCAGGGATCGATATTGCTGTACTTCACCTTCTCAACAAGGATATACGGCACAAGGCCGACATTTGGCGGGAGCGTCTGCGGCGTATCCGGCCGCAGCAACTGCACGCTCTCACCTGCGTTATTCAGCCTGCCGTCGAACGGCCCCAGCACCCGTGTGGTCGCATCGAGTTCGTACTGCGAGCGCAACATCGACGGCTCAACACCACTCACATAAACCGACTTGCCGGACGACAGTACGAAATTAGCTGGGAATGTGAAATCGACCGCATTGGCGAGCTGCCAGGCATTGCCTGGGTTTTCCGGATCGTAAAAAGGTACAGGTGTATCTGAAATATTTTTCAAAATGACATACTCGGCCATGCCCTCGGCCGGGGCGTATAGGATTTCACTTAAAACGATCGGGCCGACCAGCGGACCTGTGTTCGGTGCGCCGCCGCCGCCGCGAAAGGCGTCCACCAACTTGGGGTCCTGACCGGCACGAACCGCCGAGCCGAGCGACAAGTCAACCTGTGCGACCAGCGGACCGGTGCCGTTCGGGTAACGCCCCAGTGACACTCCGTTAGCTGACGGGCCAAAATCCACCTTGTCCGCGAAGCGTACGATCGCCCCGTCCGTGCCGCTTTCAGTGAGCCAAACCTCGTCTCCGCGCGCAGAACTTAGAGAGAAACCGAAGTCTCCGTTGTCGAGCAGGATTGCTTTTTCGTAAAATACGAGATAGCCACCGGGTGAGATCGTGGTACCGTCGGGGATGCGGTACTTGCGCAGGTTGTTGGCGCTGTCGCTGAGAAACCACCCGCCGAGATCGACCGGTGTCTGACCAATGTTATAAAGCTCAATCGCATCCTCGAGCGGCGCATCGGAATGCGCGAGCACCTCGTTGATGACGACCATCGGCGCTTGGCCAACGCCGCCACCCGGCGTCCCATTGTAACGGATGCTCGAATTCCAGTTAGCCGGGCTGTTGAGGTCGAGGCGCGGATCGATCACCTCGAGCGAGCTGCCGTTGCCGTCGGCGCGGCCGGGCCAGGCGCCGCCGTCAGAATAGCCCACTGAAAACACCAAATCGCCATTGGAGTCAATCAGCGCGATGGTTTCGCCGCCGTTCCTCAGTCGGCCCTCAAATTCCCCAGCAGCCAGACGAATGCCCACCGTGCCGTAGCGCGAAAGAAACGACTCACGATTCTTCGCCACGATAATCCGCTCACCCGATTCCAGCGAGACGCTTCCGAATCGGTAAGTGATTCCACGATCAAATTGTGCATCGCGCAAATTCACAGCACTGCTGCTGACGTTGACCAACTCTACATACTCAAACGCGTCGCCGCCAATCGGATTGTACATGATTTCACTCAAACGCAAATTACCCTTGAGCGGCGACACGGCAGATGGGTCAATCAACATGGCATAGTCAAAGCCAACTCGAATCGACTGCTCTTTTTCGGTTGCCAAAAAAATGCCGCCATTTAATGCCGGAAGATCGGGCTCAATGGTCAATGTGGTAAACGTTTCCCAAGCGTCATCCACCTTCCATTCAAACACCAGTTTATCCCCCTCACGGACAATGCGCACCACAATCTCTTCAAGTGCGATGGGTTTAGAATTCAATGTCGTCATTCGACCGGTTGCCGATACTTTTTTAGCCATTAAATTCATCCCGTCATTGAAGCCGAAGGTGTAACGTGTTTTGTTACCATCTCTGCCGAGTATAACCATCAGTCCACTGTCATAATCGCCAAACTGCCTTGAAACCAAGCGCAACTTGGTCTGCAACGCCCAGTCAGTTTCTTCCGGTAATTTTCTTGATATATATGGGTAAGATGGTACGGATTTAGCCAACGGCTTGGCCATTAAGTTAAGCACTTGTAACTCCAACCAACCGGCCACGTCGTCGAGAGAATACCAAACATCAGGTGTGAAATTTCGGCGCGGCGTCACATTTGCAGCGGACCAATAGTCTTCCAGTATCGGGTCAGTGAATCCGCTGAAACCGGTCGTACCGTATACGGCAGCCTCGCGTTCCACCCGTGAGGCCTTGCCCTCCTCGTCGGTCACTTTAACAGTGAATCCGTAAAGGCCGGGCCGAGCAAAAACCGCCTCGGCCCGAGCTTGACCAAGTGGACGTAAATCGATCTGATCAAGGTCGCTTGCCGACCAGTCAAAAACCAGAGCCTGGCCCTCGGGATCGTATGACTCACGAGCGTCAAGCCGCAGCACGCTGTCGGTGGGGACATTCCACGAGGCAGGCTGCGACTTCAGAACTGCCACCGGCGCGGCGTTTCCTGATTTGTTAATCTTGATCTCGTCCTGACTTCGAATGCTGCCCCATTGGTCGGTGCCGAGCACCTTGACCGTTTGCTTGCCCTCGTGGAGTTGTATGCCTTTGATCGCCCAGTTGGTAATGCCAGTCCACACTGGCTGTGCCTCGGGGTGCCCCTCCACTCGAAGGTTGATCACTCCATAAGGCGAAGTGCCCTTTAAGTCGAGTCGGTCGCTGGTGGAATTCATTGCACCACCCTGATTGGTGGTGATCTCGAATTTCTTGCGTGAGAAGTTGGTACCCAACTCGCTCTTCACGGTGTTTCGTCGTGCGGAGAAGAAGTTTTTGTACTCGCTCGCCCGTGACGAGTAGGAACTGCTCACTCTCTCCTCGGCGGCGAGCCAGGCATTCATGCGTGGCGAGTTGTAGGTGTAATTCTCAGTAAACTCGACAAGGTAGGAATAAAAAAGTCTCTTGTTGTACCACTTAACGATGTAGCTACTGAAACCGGGCATGCCCTGATACAGCTTCGCCGAGGCATTGCCGTAGGCAAGGTCGCTATCCCAGTGCAGAAACTGGAACTTGCCGTCGTCGTGTCGCTGGTAAAAGTAGCCGTTCTTGCCACGGCGCAGCGAGAAGGAGTCCCAATCATCGATGTAGCCACGCACCATCGACATGATCATCGTCTGGTGCGGATCAACCAACCGCTCGACTTGCTCCTGCTTGTAACTCTTGCTGACGGTGCGGAACAGGTTAATGAGCGCGCTGTAGTCATCCTCCCACTCATTGGTGCGCTTCATCCACTCGGAGCGGTAGCGTCCCGGGTTGTCGGAGCTCTTGTACCGCCAGTCTGCATTCCGGTTTTGGCGGGACCAACCGTCGGTGAACCACCACTCGTCATCGATGCGATACAGGTTACCCTTGACGCCGTCGGTGAAATTGCGGTTCAGGAAATCATTGGCCACCGGCTCAACCTCCTCGCGCATCTGCGGGGAGTTGCTGTTGACCGTGAACCAGATCATCTCGTTCTCGTTCACTACATGCCCCATCAGGTACAGCATATAGCGGGTCAGGCGATTCCGGCTGACGCGGCCATTGGCATCATCATCCCATGAGAGCTTGTACTTGCCGCGGAACCGCCGGTCGTTGGGAATCTTCCACTTCCCCCTATTAACATGATTGCCACGCGTCCACGGGCTTCCACTGTTCCGCATTTCACAATTGTACCTAATGTCCTTCTCGTTGGATATAAATGTGGCATTGAAGTAGTGGTTGGACAGGCGAGGGAAGTTGTATTTGTACTTGGAACTACCCCCATTGCTGATCGCCCCCATGTCGTACTCCGAAACGACGAGTCGCACATTCCTCAAATCCGTCTTCGGCTTACGGTTGTCGACAACATACAGAGCTGGAAGGGCCGGACCCAACTTGGGCTGCTGATGACTCGCTCCACCCGTAGTCTTGGCTTCAACATAAAACTGCACGCGTCGGCTGTTGGTCCGATACTCGGTCAGAGTGGCGGTGTAGAGGCCATCCCCGGCCACCTCATCTCCACCACGACTGCCATCATCGTACATCGTCCTGCTCTTCCATGCGCCGGTATTGTTGGAGGAATCAGCGCGGTGTCGCAGCTTCACCGAGGCGAGGGGATCAAACGATGTGACGCGGGCCGTTACCCGGACTGACTGGCTTGAAGTGGGTACGGCCGGACTGTGGATAATGCCGTCTACCTGTGGTGGAGTTTTGGCCTTGTACGTCGAATTTCGTTTGCCAGGTGTGCCAAGATTCTCCGGAATTTCGATCAGGAAACTGCCGGCGACACTCTTGTCCCAAGTCCAGGCAATCAGCCTGGGATTACCTCGAATCCAGCGAGCCTTGAAACGAATCGTCAGGTCATCATTGCGTCGCACATCGGCGGTCATATCAATCTCCATCCGGTTGGGACGGTTGTCCCCGTGGCCATCAGAGATGAGATGCAGCTCGCTACCGTCCATGTATGTCGCCCAATGATTGCCCTGTGCCAGCCATCCGTTCGCGCTGGTTCCGCTTGTGGACATCTTGTTCGCATTTTTAAGAGCATTCTTTTTTGTGCGGGAGCTAACCGCCTCGATTTCGGACAGCGCGATCTCCGAGTCGCCGACCAAGTGCAGATGCAGTTCCCGGTAGTCGGTGGCACTGCCCATGGTTTTCAACTGCCGATACCGGCCGGTGGTGGTATATTGGCGAAAGACACTCTTGTTAGTCTCATCGCTGTCGCGCCATGCGGATGGCAGGCGATTGTCAGTCCACGGATTGGCCAATTCCATGCTACTGCCGCTGCCTTTTGTCCAGCTCGGCCAGTCGCCACGGTTGCGGTAATCAACCTCGTCAGCCAGGTTTCCGTAGGCATCCTCAAGACGAAGCAATTCGCCGGGGTTACTCAACTCCCCGTCATAGTTACCAAGCACGTTTTCCAACTGGTAAACCCTTCTGATATAAGCTGTGTTGGCAGCAATCACGAGATAGCCGCCCGCCGCAATGGTGGTACCGGACGGAAACGCGAAGTTGACCCCGTCGACAAACCGCCAACCCGACAGGTCGATCGGCTCGGTGTCTCGATTGTAAAGCTCAATGTACTCCCCGCCCCGGTGGTCACCCGGCGGGTTGAACATCACCTCGTTGATGACCACATTTTCGTGCCGCGCCGGGCTGTTGCCACGCCCCTTCGTGTCGGTGGATCCGGTGAACCACTCTCGACTCCCATCCGGGTGCGCCTGCACCGAGCCTATCCCACGTGGACGCTCCGGCAGAATTGCCTGAAGCACCTTCTCTCCATTAAGCAGGTACAGTGGCATTTGCCCACGACCCTCAAAATCGACGGCAACCACCACTGTACCACGGCTCGCTGCTCGGCCAAGCAGCGGGGTACGGTCAGAAAAGTCTCGCCGCGTGGACACCGAGAGGCCGGCTAGGTCCACGGCGCCCTCGCTGGCGTTGTACAATTCAACCCAGTCGACACGGCCCCCAGCAGTGAAATGCACCTCATTGAGGCTAAGCGCTTGGCCAAGCGAAGCACGACTCATGTTGGCCGTGCCCGGCGTCGCATCGGTAAACTGGTACCACTCAGAACTGCCGGTCGGCTTACGACCGAATGACCTACCGTCCAACGGTACATCGGCCCGGATTGCCGCCATAACCGTAGTGCCATCCGGTTTGGTCAGATAAACCGTCACAGGAGTCTTGACGCTTAGCTGAGCGGCCGAAAAAGAGATTGTGGCAAGTGAACGAGCTCCAATTTTCAACGAACGCGAAATCTTCCGCTTGGCTAGGTTGCCAGGATCATCACTGAGATAATAATTGCGAAGGTCGGTGGACTTGTCGGTGGGATTATAAAACTCAATGTACCCTTCCTTGCCGACTTTCGGGTATATTTCATTGATAACCACTCCCTTGGATGCGGGAACCGACGCACTCAAGCGACATCCAAAAACGATATCCGAACTGGTCGTGTTGGTCTGATGCACCTCGACAGCGAGTACATTTTTACCCCGCTTCAACTTGCCTGGCTCGATCGTAACAACCCCCTTCTCCTCCGTGGCATTGCCGACAGTCGCCGAACTACTAGTCGTGAAGCTCACCGTCCCGCCCGGCATGCGCGAGCGACCAACCTCCGTACCATTTAGATAATAGACCGCACCGTCGTCAATAATCTGGTCGATCGTCAGCGCAACCTCGCTCGGGTCGCTGCTGTACGTGAACTCTTTCCGGAAGTAGTAACAAAGTTGACTGCCCTTGTTTATGCCAGTCTTGATGCCGGGAGCGGGCAGCGAAGAGTTCTCCAGCCCAAGCAGGCCAGGCCCGGATTTCCACGAGGCGTCGTTGAAGTTCGAGTTGCGCCAAGAAGTACGAAGGTTCTTATTCTGATCGTTGTACTTCCAGCGGTCGCCATAATCAACCAGCACAATGCCGGACGTGAGGTTCACCTCCGGGCTGGCCACCGGCGTTTCCACGCCCAGCACCGGATCGCCACCGGGCGTGCCGCCCGGCCGCTTGCTGAACGACCAGTTGCGCCAGTCGTCCACAACAAGATCCGAGTCCCGCAGCACCAGCGTGTGCCCCGTGCCATCGGCGGCGACAGGCCACTTGCCGCGGTCGTTGTAACCCATCGTGCATACGATCACACCGTTCTTGTCACGCACCGTGATGCGGCCGCCCTCGTTCGGCAGACTACCGGTCCATGGGCCGAACACCTTTACGCTCGACGGAACACCGTGCTGCTGACGGAACTGTCCTGGATCAATGCCAGTCAAAACGATTTTCTCCCAATGACCGAGGAACGCTTCGTCCGCCCTGTTCCCGTCGAACGCTGGAAAGTCCAGCTCCGCGTCACCGCGTAATCTCCAGTCGGCGATGTCAAACGGCGTGGCTGTGATGTTGGACAATTCAATCCACTCCGGCGCGTCGCCTCGCGGGTTGTACATGACCTCGCTGATCACGATCTGCTCCGCCCGAACGCCAAACGCCAAAAGGCAGGCCCATGCCACATTCATTCCCGTTAAAAATCGATTCATCAAAACAATTCCTTGTACGCTACTGAACTGGGTCAAGTTTCAAATACCCCCCCCAAGCCAGCAGCACGCGTGCCGGGGGGATTTACACCTGATTTTCATGAATTGAAAACGGTTTTCCGATGAAACGCGCCCTGCCCACGCATCCGGAGTGCCAACGGCACGGCTGCATTCACTATTTCTTCGTCATGACTGCTTTGCTTTGCAAATCAGCGATCAATCGAGGTTAGCGTGCATCTCCTCTTTTGTTGGCGTTTTGGAAGGGACTCCTTCTTTGGGGATTTTCATCTTGGCCGTCCAGAGGATGGCGTTAAGCATTAGCTTGCGATTGTCGTCGTGCTGCCAGTTCATGTGCACATGGCCGCCGGTGAAGCCAAAACCGCGTCCACCGTCAGCGCGCTCGTACGCCCAAGCTACATGCTGCATCTCACCATTGGCCACAGCCTTACGCACAGTGGGATTGCCACTGCGCGCACCATCCGGCCGCTTCAGTGTCGAGGCCGGCGGCACGTCGGTTAGGATCGGCGTCACACCCTCAAGATCCTTCACGAAACGCATGTGATAATACCATTCGTCGTTGGCACTATATGGCTTCACGCCGTTCCAAATCGCATGCTTCTGCGGCTTGAAATTCGGAATCCAGTGCGGGTTCACACTCCAATGTAGATCACAAAAGCCGCCCATCCATTCGAGGAATTTGTTGCCCGGATCACCCTTCACCGCCTCGGTGGCCCAGTGAATCATCACCACACCCTTGCCCTTCTTCATCAGCGCATCAAACTCATCCAGTTTCGGATTCAACACATGCCCGCCGTGGCCGGTGCAAAAAATCACGATCACGGATGCATCATCCAGCACTGACTGGTCCTTCGGATAACCCACATCCTTGAGGACCACCGCCTCCACCGGCAGACCGGATTCATTCAGCGCCTTGCCCAATAGCATGTTCCCCGCCCGATGCTCATGAGCCAACCGCCCATGGCTCGGCTTGCCGGAGATGAACACCACCTTGGCCTTGTCGGCCGCCTCGACTGCTGCTCCGGTCAACAGACCGGCCAGCGCACACAGATTAATGATCAGTTTTTTCATTGGTAAAATCAGTCCACCTTCCATGGCCACGGTTTTACACGGGCGCGAATGGCCCACTTTTCCCACTTGGCGGCGAGGGCCTTAACCTTCTCGGGATCTTGCTTCGCAAGATCGTTTTGTTCGCTGCGGTCGACCTCCATGTCATAGAGCTGCCACGGGTGCAGCTTGGCGTCGCGGCCGGAGTCCCCATAGCGAACGAGTTTCCACTTGCCGTCCCGAATGGCACCATTGAGGTGATGATCAAAATACAGCGCGTCCTTGCGAACCAATTCGCCGCCGCGAAAAGCCGGCAAGAGGCTGACGCCCTCGAGTGGTTGAATTTTGTTACCGCCAAATTCGCGGGGGTGCTTCACACCGGCTGCGTCAAGGCAGGTGGACATGAGGTCGATGAGATGCCCGGGCTGAGGCTCGATGCGGCCGTTGTTCTTGGGATCAATGCCCTTGGGCCACGACACGATGAACGGCGAAGAGATACCGCCCTCATGTGCAAAATGTTTGTACTCACGGAAAGGTGTGTTGGAGACATTTGCCCAGCCGCGGCCCACGCCGGTGAAGGTGTCCTCCGGCCCGGCCATGGCGTCAGGACCGTTCTTCACCGGACGCCCGTCACGCGTTTGCATTGGCGGCCAGATTTTGGTTTGGAATCCATCACGACCGAGCGGCTTGTATTTGCGGTTGTACGGCTTTTGACTATAGCGGCCGAAGCCCTCGGCGCAGGCGCCATTGTCCTGCAGGTACATGATCAGCGTGTTACCCAGCGTGCCCTGCCGCTCAAACTCCGACACAATGCGGCCAATACCGCGGTCCATATTGTCGACCATCGCCGCGTACACTTCCATGTTGCGGATGTCCCACTCCTTGTTGGGTGCCTTTTCCCAATCATCAGATTGGGCGGACAACTTAAGAGCCTTGCGAATCAAGCCCAGCTCCTTCAACCGCGCAAATCGCTTGTCACGGATCGCCTGAAGGCCGTCATCGTACACGCCCTTGTAGCGCGCAATGTCCTCGGGCAACGCGTGCATCGGCCAATGTGCAGTAGTGTACGATACATAAAGAAACACCGGTTTGTCGGGCGACTCCTTGGCGTGCTCCTTCAGGAAGGTCACCGCGTTGTCGCTGATGGCGTCGGTGTAATAGTAGAACTTGGGCTGATACTTCTCGTCGTTCTCCGGCGTAATGAACTGGTTGCCTCGGCAGAGTGTGGCTGGATCATAAAAACTGCCCGCCCCAATGATCGTGCCATAAAACTTTTCAAAACCCCGCTGCAACGGCCAGTTGTCCTTCGGCCCCTGGGGCCGTGTGTGCTTCGTCACATGCCATTTTCCACTCATGTAGCGGCGGTAACCACCCGTGCCCAGTGCCTCGGCAATCGTTACCACATCACGCCCCAATTCGCCACGATAACCTGGGAGTTTGTTGTCGCCAGTCATCAGTCCGATGCCCGCCTGATGCTGATACATGCCCGTGAGCAACGACGCCCGTGTGGGGCAGCAGCGCGAGGTATTGTAAAACTGCGTGAAGCGCAGCCCATTTGCAGCCAACTTGTCGAGCACCGGTGTCTTGATCTCGCTGCCATAACAACCGATATCCGAGAACCCCATGTCATCGGCCATGACGATGACGATGTTCGGCTGCTTGGCCGCCTGCGCTCCCAAAGCTTGGCCAAGTGCAAACAGAAAGAGAAAAATGCGTTGCACGGAGGGAGTTTCCGCTTGGCCAAGCTCGAGGTCAAGCAAGCCTGCGCTTGGTCAAGCGCGATTTGATTGGGCTTAAATTAAAAAACAACCCCTAAGCTTAACAGAAACCGATCACCATTGCCGTGATCCAACGTGCCTTGGCGATCATGAAAATCATGCTTCCATTCCAGGCGCATGTGGGTGGTGTCGTTGAAGTTCCAGTAAAATGCCGGACCCGCCAGCAGGGTTTCAGAGCCGTCATCCTCATAGTGAAAATCGGTCTCCCAAAAGAGCGTGCCGTTCGTTCCCCTTGCATCGACCTTGTAGCCCAGATCCAACGTCAAATGGACTTCCGACGGGTCTTCTTGCTCGTAGGTCCAAGTGCTTATTGAACTAACAAACGCCAGTCGATGCATTTCAAACTCATATCCCAAACCCAGCCCGGCACCCCATTCGTTGTCGTAGATTTCGTAGTCGTCGTCGCCGGCCAACGGCACGCGCAGCATCGGCTTGAATGTCCACGATCCACTTCGGCCATCCAGGTTGAAGTATTTCTTCAACGGCAAAGCCAATGTGGCATCGCCTATCCCATTGTCATGCTCGACGCGCTTGTCTCCCAAGCCATCCGGCATCTCCCGGCGGGCATCCAACACGTACGGTATCTTGTATGTTAGGCGAATCGACCGATCCCAAGTGTAGACTCCCTGGAAATGCAGAAGGTGCACATCCTCAGTGAAGCCGGAGTGAGCGGTTCGGTTACCCAACAGCAGATCATCCTCGTGACGATACTCATCAATCAACTGCAAACCCCACCCGTTGTCCCAGCGTGGCATCATGTTCATGATCGGCTCGTCAGCCGACCCGACCCAACCAGAAAACACGACGCCGAAAAGCACCGCAAGACGTCCCAACATGGTTACTTGGATTTCTTAACCTTGTTGAAGGGGTGTGACTTCAGTTTCCCCGACTGCAGAGAGTATCTCTCGACAGGGTCATACCCAGCATCGGTGATCGCCTTGCCAAGACTTCCAGCGTCAGCCTTCAATCCCGGCAACAATGCCACGGTCAGCAACTGCGTCTTGGTGTCCATGTCGGTGCCTCGCTTGTAGCGGGTGGGATCCACAAAGGGCAGCTTGCTCACCTTGAGGCGAATTCCGAGCGCACATGAGGGACACACCAAACCTTTCACGTATGTTAATGAAACATCCTTCCGTTCCTTCAACAGCTTGATGGCAGCGACATCGCGCACCTCCTGTTTTGCATCCGGATCACCATCAACCGCTGTGGCCATGGACATTCCCAACGCCGCCACAATCATCATGGCAACCCAACTCTTCATACTTTTTCTGATTAAATTCATTATATTTCGTTTCTTTTTTGTATTTTAACTCGCTGCAAACCGGTGTCTGCGAACCTGTGAACACACTCGTGCCCGTCGATTGATCAGAAGAGGAACGTCGTCGGTTCCTAGAAGGAAACGTTGGGAGAACGACCCAGACGAGCTGACCGTGTTTCAAATTGCCATGAAACAGCGTCGGTCGGACTTTCGTGAGGAATGAAGGCTGGAGCAGGATTACTGTACTGAACCCACTGAATCGCGGCAATCAATGGCAGCAACTCCCCCGCTCCAGAACTGACTTGCTGCTGATCCTTTGAGAAAGCCAGATATTTGCCCGTCTCGAATGTGTCGCAAAACGGACAGCAGTCAGAATTGTGATGGGTATGACCGCCTTGTGATTGTTCGGACTCAAGACAGCAACCACTCAAGGTCGCATTTTGTAATGCAGCCGCAAGCAGGCAATGCGTGGAGGCCGGCAACCAAGCCAGCAGCAGCAGCACCGCAACCATGCGTCGTCCAAACGTCACGCGGTGGAAGCTGCGCCCATATGCCCGCAAGTCAAGAGGAAAAACTGAATTTATTTTCCGCTTGGCCTGGGCGGTTTAGGCATCAATGCCTTGGTATCCGCAAGCCAAGCGGACAGCTTTTGATCCAATCGCTTGGCCAAGCGCGGCCGCTTCGTGGCCAGGTTGTTCGTTTCGCCCAGGTCAGACTTGAGGTCGTAAAGCTCGACAGACTGGTCGTCGTAGTTGCGGATTAACTTGTAGTGACCTGAGCGCACCGCACCGCCCAAACGATTGTCCATGTGCCAGGCGTAGTTTGGGAAATGAAAGAACAGTTCCTTTCGCTTGGGACCGCCTGTTCCCTTGAATAGGGAAACCAAGCTTTCACCATCGAGCAACTTGTGGCCGCTTGGCTTTAGCCCTGCCAATTCCAGAAAGGTTGGGTAAAAATCCATGCTCACCACCGGCTCATGACTGAGTGAATCGGCCTCCACTCGACCCGGCCAACGCACGATCATTGGCACCCGAATGCCGCCCTCGTACAGGTGCCCCTTTGATTCGCGCAACGGCCGGCAGTCAGACACCCCGGCAAAGCCACCATTGTCACTCGTGAATATGATCAGCGTCTCCTCACGCAATCCAAGCGATTCAAGAGAGGCCAGCAGACGCCCCATCGCGGAGTCCATCGCCTCAATCATCGCACCATAGCGGGTATCATTCAGTCCCGGTCCTTTTCGGTTCTCGTACTTTTTCAACAACGCCTCCGGCGCCTGCATCGGCCAATGCACGGTGTAGAACCATAGATGCACCATCCACGGTTTCGATTTGTTTTCGCGAATAAACCCGATCGTCTCGTCAACCAGCCTGTCCGGAAGATACTCCCCCGGTTCACCGTCCGGCAGGGTGGCGATGCGGTACGGCGAAAAGAAACTCGGTGGCCCACCGTACGAGGCTCCACCGATGTTGATGTCGAATCCCTGGTTCAACGGAGAATGCTCATCCGCCACCCTGCCCTGTTTCCCGGCACTGGGCGCGATATGCCATTTCCCAAGGAACGCGTTCGCGTACCCTACCTCCTTCAAACGTTCGGCGATCGTGACATGCTCCGGCCCGATCGCCGGCACCATGTCCGCCGGCTGCGGCCGATTATCCTTCGGAAAAAATTTGCCCGGCAAATGCGATGTCATGCGCAGCCGGGCCGGGGCCTGCCCCGTCAACACTGCCGCACGGGTCGGCGAACAAACCGGGGCCGCCGCGTAGGCGTTGGTGAAGCGCATGCCCTGTCTGGCCAAGCGATCAAGATACGGCGTCTCGACCAGTTTGTTTCCCTGACAGGCCAGATCCATCCAGCCCAGGTCATCGGCCATGACAAACAAAATATTCGGCCGCTTCGCAGCCGCTCCAGCCGCTTGGCCAATTGCCACCAAGCATAGTGCGACCGCAAGCCAAGCCCCTCCCGGCTTGGCCAAGTTGTGTGCTCGAAACAGAAGCATCATGGTGTGGCGGAAGTTTAAAGCACCCAATCCCCAATACAATAACGCAATCGCTTGGCCAAGCGGGCTGTTGCGGCCGTCCCTAACAGAGTAATGCTCTTGCCTCCGGTGACTGCCGTTGCCACTTTCCCGCCATGCCCGAGAATCACGGTACGGTAAATAATGGGACACCGGAGCGGCTACGGAGCCTCGATGTGCTGCGCGGATTCGACATGTTTTGGATTATCGGCGGCAAGCCGGTTGTCTTGGGCCTAGTCGCGCTGTTTTCGGTGGAGGCAAGCAACTGGCTGGGTGATCGGCTGCATCACCCCGAATGGCACGGGTTCGAACCTTACGACCTGATCTTCCCGCTGTTCCTGTTCATCGCCGGGGTGTCCACGGTTTACTCGGTCGCCAATCGCATGGCCAAGGGCGACAGCCGGGCGAGCCTGCAACGCCACTGCATTCAGCGCGGGCTGACGCTTGTGCTGCTAGGCATGCTGTACAACGGGCTGCTGAGCCGCGACTTGGCCAGCACGGATGGCTGGGGGGAGATGCGCTACGCCAGCGTGCTTGGCCGGATCGGCTTGGCCTACATGTTCGCCGCGTTGATCGCCGCGAACACCCAGTGGCGTGCCCAGGTGATCTGGGTCGTGGGATTGCTTGTCGGCTACTGGGCGGCGCTGCGTTTCATTCCCGTTCCGGAATTTGGTGCAAGCGATCTCTACCCCGGACACACGCTGACCGACTACATCGACCGACACATCGTGCCAGGGAAACTGTACAAGGATGTTCGCGATCCCGAGGGTCTGTTCGCCGTCATCCCTGCAATCGCCACAGCGCTGCTCGGTTGCCTCACGGGACAGTGGCTCCGGCGCGACGACGTCGATGGGAAGAAAAAATCAGGCTTCATGGCCATCGCCGGCTTAATCTGCCTTGGGCTGGCCTGGCTGTGGAACATCGACTTCCCCATCAACAAAAACCTATGGTCAAGTTCGTTCGTGCTGAACTGCGCCGGTTGGAGCCTGCTGCTGCTGAGTCTGTTTTACCTCGTGATCGATGTTTGGCAGTTCCGCAAAGGCACACTGTTTTTCACCGTGATAGGAGCCAACTCAATCCTCATTTACATGGCCCCGCGGTTTTTGAATTTCGACTACACAAACGAAAGACTGTTCAGTGGAATCCTCTCACTCGCCGGCGAACACAGGACGCTGCTGCTGGCAGTCACGTTGCTGACCATCAAGTGGTTCCTTTTATTTTACCTCTACCGCAAAAAGATTTTCCTGAAGGTGTAACCCACCCACGGCCAAGACCAATGAACCCTCCCAGCCCCTTCCCTCTGCTTGCGGAATCCGACGCAAACATCGTCGCGTACATCTTGTTGATCGCCGGGCCGTTGCTGGCCATGGTGTTTTTCTTTTTTTGGCGAAAGACGAAACAGACACGCGACCTCATGGCCGCAACCGAAACCAGTCCGATCGGGCAACTGACCGAGGGTCCGGCGGAGATTCGCGGCCGCACGGCCACCTCCGAGGTGCCGCTGACCAGCCCGTGGCGACAGCAATCATGTGTGCACTACCGATTTCATATCTAGGAACAACGCAGTAGAACAGACAACAAGGGTAATACTACGCGATACTGGAGAACCTACATCAAGGATAAGCAAACCCTGCCGTTTCTAGTAAAAGATGACTCAGGCCAGGCGGTGGCAGACTCCAGCAAGGTCAAGTTCGTCCTGAAAGAAGATCGGTTCTCCCGCTCCGGTTTTATGAACGACGCCGACTCGGGTTTGCAACAACTCCTCGAGTCACGCTACAACAAAAAAACGAAGGGATGGATCTTCAACAAGACGCTGCGATACACGGAAACCGCGCTGGAACTGGATGAGGAGGTCTATGTTTTTGGCGAGGCCTCGCGGCTCAGTCGGGGCTGGGTGATGCGCCACGGCGCCATGCCGCTGATCGTCTCCGACAAGGGCGGTGCGGCAGTCGAGAAAAGTTACTCGACCCGAGTGATTGTGTTTGGCGTGTTGACCCTCCTCTCCGCCGCCGCTGGCTGCGCCGGGTTATTCCTTCTGATCCGTTAGAATCGTTCGATTTAAAGGGATTTCCGTTGAATAACCGGGTGTTTGGATGTCGTTTTGATTGTTGCAAAAGCTGGGAATCTTCCCCATCCTGAACCGCCAAGGAGTTTTTGAGCCGATCATGAAGAGGGAACCAAACCTCAAGCCGGAAATTCAAAACGCAAGGCATCTGCTTGGACGCCGTGATTTTCTTCAGGTGGGCATGGTGGGCGGGCTCGGCCTCGCGCTGCCTGAATTGCTCCGCACAGAGGCCCGGGCCGCGCAAAAAACCTACGAAAGCAAGGAGGGGCAGGCCAAGTCGGTCATCCACATTTTCCTGCCGGGCGGCATGGCACACCAGGAGTCGTTCGACCCCAAGCCGTACGCCCCGCTCGAGTACCGGGGACCAAGCGGGAACATTGCCACCAAACTTGCGGGGGTGCGCTTCGGCGAGACGTTCAAGGAGACGGCCAAAATCGCGCACAAGATCACCATCTGCCGCTCGATGACCCACGGGGAGGCGGCCCATGAGCGCGGCACGCACAACATGTTCACCGGCTACCGACCCAGCCCGGCGCTCAA
Source organism: Verrucomicrobiota bacterium (assembly GCA_030749225.1). Lineage (GTDB taxonomy): Bacteria > Verrucomicrobiota > Verrucomicrobiia > Limisphaerales > UBA1096 > UBA1096. Next base: position 19,714 of record JASMKO010000072.1, on the reverse strand, counting down.
GTACCCGAGCATCGGCAGCGTGGTGTCGCATGAGTTCGGCTCGCGCAAAAACCTCCCGCCGTACGTCTGCATCCCGAACGTCCCCAACGAACACGCCGGAAGCGGCTATCTCAGCAGCGCCTTCGGGCCGTTCGGCCTGGGCAGCGACCCGGCCAGCGGCAATTTCTCCGTGCGCGACCTTGCACTGCCCAACGGTATTTCACCGGAGCGTTTCGACCGGCGCAAGGGCATCCTAAAAGTGATCGATGACCACTTCCGCAAGTTGGAAAGCTCCGATGCGCTCGACTCGATGGATGAATTTTACCAGGGTGCCTACAAGTTGGTCAGTTCCAAGGAGGCACGCGAGGCGTTTGCGCTGGACAAGGAACCGGCCAAGGTGCGGGACCAGTATGGACGCAATCAGGCGGGCCAGCGGATGCTGCTAGCGCGTCGGCTCGTCGAGGCCGGCGTGCGGTTTGTCTCGCTGACGTACGGAGGGTGGGATCACCACAACGACATCAAGAACGGCTTCAACCGGCAGGCGCCTGCGCTGGACAAGGCCTATGCCACGCTGATCCGTGATCTCGACAGCCGCGGCCTGCTCAAGAACACGCTGGTGATGGTGTCATCCGAGTTCGGCCGCACGCCCAAGATCAACCGGAACAACGGGCGCGATCATTGGCCGCGCGTGTTCAGCGTGCTGCTCGCCGGCGGCGGCATCAAGGAGGGCCAGGTATACGGCGCCTCCAACGCCTTCGCCTCGGAGCCGGAGGAGGATCCGCTGACCGTCGTGGATCTCTCGACCACAGTATACCACCAGATGGGAATCGTGGCCGACAAGGAGTTAATGGCGCCCGGTGACCGACCGATCGAGATTGTCAAAGGCGGTAAGGTGCTCAAGGCGCTGCTTGGCTGACACCTCTCCGCGCCATGTTCTTCCGCTGCAAAACCTTGGCTGCTGGCATTGCGCTTGCCCTGGGGCTTGCCGCGCTTGGCCAAGCGGCGTCGCCGGGACTGAGCCTCATCCTGCCGCGCGGCGGGCAGCAGGGCTCGACTGTCGAGGTGCGTTTCATTGGCGACCGCTTGGCTGATGTGCGCGAGGTGCTGTTTTACTCGCCCGGCTTTGCGGTGGAAAAGATCGAGCCGGTTCCCGAAAAACCGAAGGAAGCCCGAGCGACCATTGCCATTGCCGCCGACTGCGCGCTGGGCGAGCACAAACTGCGCCTCGTCACCGCCACCGGCATCAGCCCGTTGCAGACGTTCTGGGTGAGTCAATTTCCCAATGCCGCCGAGAAGGAACCGAACAACGACTTCTCCGCACCGCAGGCCATCCCCATCAACACGACCGTCGAAGGCACGGTGCAAAACGAGGACGTGGACTACTACCGCGTCACAGCCAAAAAAGGACAGGTGCTCAGCGCCGAGATCGAAGCGATCCGGCTCAGCAACACGCTTTTCGACCCGTACGTCGCCATCCTCGATGCCAAGCGCTTTGAACTCGACGCCGCGGACGACACGCCTCTGCTGCTGCAGGATTGTTTCGCCTCCATTATCGCACCGGCCGATGGCGACTACTGGATCGAGGTGCGCGACAGCTCGTACGGTGGGGGAAGCAGCAGTCGCTACCGGCTGCACGTCGGCCGGTTCCCTAGGCCAAGCGCAATCTTCCCCGCCGGCGGCCAAGCAGGCACCGACACCGCGGTTCGTTTCATTGGGGTCGAGGGCGAATTGCCCGGACAAACCGTTACGGCGCCGGCCAAGCCGGATGCGAACTTCGGCGTCCTGGCCAAGGCCGAGGGCTTCTCTGCAACATCGTCAAACCCCTTCCGCGTCTCCACCTTCCCGAACGTCCTCGAGACGGAACCGAACGAAAACAGGAACAACGTTCCCGTCCCGGAGGAGTCGTTGCCGCTGGCGTTCAATGGCATCATCGACAAGGACGATGATGTCGACTGGTTTGCGTTCAACGGCATAAAAGGTTGGCGCATCCACGTGCGAGTACACGCGCGGTCAATCCGCTCGCCACTGGACAGTGTTCTCAACGTGTACGGCCCCGACGGCAAAAATATACAGGGCAACGACGACAGCGGTGGCAGCGCCGACAGCCGAGTCACCGTGACACTTCCGGCCAATGGCAAACATTTCATCCGTGTCACCGACCATCTCCTCAAGGGCGGCGCGGACTATGTTTACCGGGTCGAGGCCACGCCGGTCGCGCCGGAGCTGACGACGTTCATTCCGCGCTTCCGCGCGCAGGACACACAGTCCCGCCAGATGATGCCGGTGCCGCGCGGCAACCGCATTGCCACCGTGCTGCAGGTCACGCGCGGCAACTTCGGCGGCCCACTGAAATTTGCTGCCGAGAATCTTCCGCCCGGCATTGTGATGCACACCGTGGAGATGCCGCCGAACATCGACCGCTTCCCAGTCGTGTTCGAGGCCAAGCCGGAGGCGAAGCTGGCCTCCGCACTGGCGGACATGAGGGTCGGCCACTCCGACGACAAAAAAAATATCCGCGGCAACTTCGGCCATACCGTGGAGATGGTTCGCGGCGCAGGCAACCGGATTTTTTACCGAACAAACGTTGAGCGTCTCGCCGTTGCCGTTGCCGAGCCGGCACCGTTCCGGATCGAGGTCGACACACCGCCGACAGCAATCCTGCAGCGCGGCAGCTTGAACCTGAAAGTCCGGGCTATCCGTGATGAAGGCTTTGACAACGCGATCACGCTGCGCCTGCCGTGGAAACCGCCTGGTGTCAGCTCCGACGGCACTATTTCCCTGCCGAAGGGCAAAAGCGAAATTGACTACCCGCTCACTGCCAACGGCGGTGCGGCAGTGGGCACGTGGCACCTTGCCGTCCTGGGAGAGGCAGGAACCAAGACCGGCCCGGTCATCGTCTCCTCCGCGCTGACCGAGTTGCGTGTCGAGAAACCGTACGTGAACATCAAGATTGAAATGGCCGCCATCGAGCGCGGCCAGGCTGGCGACCTTTTGTGCAAGGTGGAACAGCTGCGCCCATTCGACGGCAAAGCCGAGGTGCACCTCAGCGGCCTCCCGGCGCATACCAGCACTGAGCCGCGCCGGATTACGAAGGAGACGAAAGAACTCATCTTCCCGATTGCGTCCACCAAGGACGCCCAGGCGCGCACCAGCAAAACGCTTTTTACCTCGATTCACATCCCGTGGAACGGCCATCTACTCACGCAGAGCGCCGGCAGTGGCGGCCAACTGCGCATCGACAACCCTCCCAAGCCGCGCAAAAACGCGCCGCCCAAGCCCAAGGCAAAAACGGTTACCGCGAAAAATGAGGCGTCCAAGCCGAAGCCAAAAAAACCGCTGAGCCGCCTCGAAAAACTGCGTCTCATCGCCAAGGAACGGGCCGTCCAGCGCGCCGCTCAAGCCACCCCGTAGTCATGAAATCGACCCTCTCGACCCTCACCTTCGGCTGGCTTGCCGCCGCGCTGTTGTCGCTTGGCCAAGCGGTGGAGTTTGGCAGCGAGGTTCGGCCCCTGCTCGAGTTGCACTGCATCCAGTGCCACGGTTCAGACAAACAGAAGGGCGGTCTCCGGCTGGACACGCTTGCCCAAGCGCAAAAAGGCGGCGACACCGGCCCCGCCATTGTCAAAAGCGACCTTGCTGGAAGCCTGTTGCTTGAGCGTGTTTCGCTCCCGACTAACCACGATGACATCATGCCGCCCAAGGGCGATCCGCTGAAGCCGGCACAGGTCGAGACCCTCCGGCAATGGATTGCCAACGGGGCCGCCTGGCCAAGCGGCGTGACGCTCCGGGCCAAATCGGCAGCCGACCTGGAGCGCGAACAACGCTTCGCTGCCAAGCCGTTGAAATCAATCGGGGTGTTCCCTGCCAAGGTCACACTCGAGACAGCAGCCGACTCGCACACGCTGGTGGCCATGGCAACCTACGGGGACGACACAACGCGGGACATCACAGGCGACGCGGTATTCCGTCTGTCCAAGCCCGGCATCGCGGAACTGCACGGCACCCAACTAAAGCCAAGTGCGGACGGGGAAACTCAGGTGCACGTGTCGTTTGGCGGCCGAGAGATGATCGTGCCGGTCAAGGTAATGGACGCCGCCAAGCCGCGTCCTGTCAGCTTCCGCCTCGACGTGATGCCGGTCTTCATGCGAGCCAGCTGCAATACCGGTTCGTGCCACGGCTCGGCCCGCGGTCAGGACGGCTTCATGCTTTCGATTTTCGGCTACGATCCGGACGGCGACCACCACCGCATCACGCGGCAGATCAGCACGCGCCGGCTGAACCTCGCCCTGCCCTCCGAAAGCCTGATTGTCGAGAAATCAGTCGAGGCCGTGCCGCACACCGGCGGTAAACGATTCGATGTCGGTTCACGGTATTACAACACGCTCGTAAAGTGGATCAAAGCAGGCGCACCCAACGACACCAAGGATGTCGCCAAGCCGATTGGCATCGAGATCCTGCCTCCCAAGCTGTTGCTCGAGGGAGACGGCGCGGCACAGCAGATGGCCGTCATCGCAAGGTACTCTGACGGCACGGATCGCGACGTCACCCCGCTTGCCCTGTTCCAGAGCAATAACGACAACAGCGCAACCATCTCCCCTTACGGCTTGGTCACCGCGAAGAACCGCGGGGAAGCGTTTGTCATGGCGCGCTTCGCGACGTTCACTGTCGGCAGCCAGGTCGTCGTCATCCCGAAGGGGGTGAACTACGAGCGGCCCAAGCTGGCGGTGAACAACTACATCGACGAACTGGTGTGCGACAAATTGCACAAGTTGCGCATGACTCCTTCTGAACTGTGCACCGACGAGGCTTTTGCGCGGCGTAGTTTTCTGGATATCACCGGCCTGCTACCGGAGCCGGACGAGTTGGCCAACTTCCTCGCTGAAACCGACCCGGAGAAACGCAACAAGCTCGTCCAGTCGCTGCTCGACCGGAAAGAGTTCACCGAGATGTGGGTGATGAAATGGGCGGAGTTGCTCCAGATTCGCACACAACAAAACAACCAGGTCAGTTACAAGGCTACGTTGCTGTACCACAACTGGCTCAAGGATCGCATTGCCAACAACATGCCGTTTGACCGGATCGTGCAGGAACTGCTCTCCTCCACCGGCGGGACATTCAAGACGCCGGCGACGAATTTCTACCAGATTGAACGCGACACGCTGAAGGTCACCGAGAACGTCGCGCAAGTATTCATGGGTATGCGCATCCAGTGCGCCCAGTGTCACAACCACCCTTTCGATCGCTGGACGATGGATGATTACTACTCGTTCGCGTCGTTCTTCTCGCAAATCGGACGCAAGAACGCGGAGGATCCGCGCGAGGTGATTGTGTTCAATCGGCGCAGCGGCGATGTGAAACACCCGGTCGGCGGCCGTACCATGACGCCCAAGTTTCTTGGCGGTGCGGTGCCGGAGATTACGCGCGCACAGGATCGCCGCGCCGTCCTGGCCAAGTGGCTTGCCTCTGCGAACAACCCGTACTTTGCCCCGAACCTCGCCAACATCATCTGGGCGCACTTCTTTGGCATTGGCATTATTGAGCCGGTGGACGATGTCCGCGTCAGCAATCCCGCCTCCAACCCGGAACTGCTCAATGCCTTGGCCAGTCGCTTCACGGAATACAACTACGACTTCAAGCGGCTCGTTTACGACATCTGCACCTCTCGTACGTACCAGCTCACCACCCGCTCCAACGAGTCCAACGCCGCGGACACGCGCAACTTCGCGCACGGGCGAATCCGCCGACTCCGGGCGGAGGTACTGCTCGATGTCATCACGCAGGTCACGCAAACCAAGAACAAGTTCAAGGGACTGCCATTGGGCGCACGTGCGGTGCAGATCGCCGACGGCAACGTCGGGAATTATTTCCTTACCACCTTCGGGCGAGCCAAGCGCGAGACGGTCTGCTCCTGCGAGGTGAAAATGGAGCCCAGCCTCTCGCAGGCGCTGCACCTCATCAACGGCGATATCGTCCAGTCCCGGATCCAAAGCGGCGGCCTCACCGGCCAACTGCTAAAGAAACACCCGCCCGCCGAGGTGCTCCGACAGCTCTACCTCCGAACCCTATGCCGCCCTCCCTCTGCCGAAGAGCAAACCTCCATCCTTGGCCAGTTCGAGAAGGAACCGGACAAACAGGCCGTCATGGACGACGTCTTCTGGGCGCTGCTCAACTCGAAGGAATTCATCTTCACCCATTGACAGTGAGAAACAAAAAAGTCATTCCACTATTACTCGCCGTCTGGCTTTGTATCGATCCGCTTGGCCAAGCGCAGGAGAAAATCACATATCAGGACCACATCCATCCGCTGTTCGAGAACAGCTGTAACTCCTGCCACAACGCCGACAAGGCCAAGGGCGGTCTCGACCTTTCGAGCTACGCCAACACGCTGAAGGGCGGCAGCAGCGGTGCTTCGGCTGAGGCCGGCAACCCCGGTGGCAGCCTCCTGTACAAGCTCGTCGCCCACCGGGAGGAGCCGTTCATGCCCCACAGGAAGGACAAGCTCCCCGACGCCCAAGTCGCCCTCGTGGCCAAATGGATCGCGGGCGGCCTGCTTGAAACCAAATCCAGCACCGCGAAAAAAAAGAAAAAACCGGCATTCGACCTTGGGTTTGTCGCCGTCACCAGTGGCAAGCCGGAAGGGCCGTTGCCGTTGCCGGAGCATCTGCTGCTGGAACCGATTGTCAGCACCGAACGTGCAGGTGGCACCCCAGCGCTCGCCGCAAATCCGTGGGCGCCCATCATCGCGGTCGCAGGGCAAAAACAAGCGCTGCTCTACCACACCGGGACGCTCGAACTGCTCGGCGTGCTGCCGTTTGAGCACGGCTTCATTGAGTCGCTCACTTTCAGCCGCAACGGCCAACTGCTCATCGCTGGTGGCGGGCGTGGCGGCAAGACCGGCGGCATGGTCGCATGGGACATCCGAACCGGCCGGCAACGCATGTCGCTGGGCAGTGAGTACGACACCGTGCTCGCCGCAGACATGATGGCCGACCTCACCACGGTCGCGCTCGGCGGCCCGGGCAAGCGGGTCAAGATGTTCGAGTTGCCCACGAGCGAGCCACTCTTCAACATCAAGAAACATTCCGACTGGGTGATGGCCCTCGCCTTCTCACCCGACACCGTGCTGCTGGCCAGCGGGGATCGCAACGGCGGCCTTTACGTCTGGGAGTCTTTCACCGGCAACCTCTTTTACACACTCGACGACCATCGGGATGACATCACGCGGCTGAGCTGGCGGCTCGACTCCAACGTGCTCGCCTCCGCCAGCGAGGACGGCTCGGTTCGACTCTGGGAAATGTTCAATGGAAAACAGGTCAAGAGCTGGACTGCCCATGGCGGCGGCACTCTCTCCGTACAGTTCAGCCACAACGGCGACCTCGTCACCGCCGGCCGCGACCGACAGGTCAAGATTTGGGACCAGAATGGCAAACAAAAACGGACGATCAAGGGCTTCAAGAGCATCCCACTCGAGGCCGTGTTTAGCCACGAAAATAAGCGCATCTTCGTCGGCGAATGGAATGGAAACGTTACCGCCTGGGACGCCGCTAGCGGCAAGCCGCTCGGCGAACTCTCTGCCAACCCGCCGACCCTTGCCAAGCGTCTCGAGGCAACCAAGCGCTTGACCAAGGCCACTGAGGCCACCCGTCAACAGGCTGCTCAAGTCCATGCACAAGCCAGAGCCAAGGTCACCGCCGCCGGGGACGCCCAGAAAAAACACCAAACTGCTGCCAGGGACAGTTCCTCGACGAAGCAGCGCGCTGAAAAACAACTCGTCACCGCCCAGGCAGCGCTTGCTCAAGCGCAAACCGGCTTGGCCACAGCCAAGGCCAATGTCGCCAAACAGAACGAAATCCAAACTCGACTTCTCAGCGAGCAGGACGCCAACGCCGCCGAGTTGGCCAAGGCTACAAACCAACTGCCGGGTTTGATGGAACAGGTTGATTTTCTGACACAACAACTCGCCTCGCTCCGAGAAGTCGAAAAACAAACCGTCAAAAAAGCCAAACAAGACGGGACCGTCGATTCGCTCAGAGCCGCAGCCCTAAAAGCTGCGGCAGCCGCACAGGCCATGACCACTGCGCTCGAAGCTGCCAAGGTGGAACACGAAAACGCCCTCGCACAGACAAAAACCCTCCCGGAAAAAATTGCTACCGGAAACACGAAACTCGAACAGGCTGCAACAGAGATCACCTTAGCACTCGCGGCACAGAAAACTGCCAAGCAACAATTCAAAGAACGCAGCAGCCAGATCGATACGGCACAAAAAAACCTCCAATCCGCGACAGCGGCATTTATGAAAGCCAACAAAGAGGCCGCCGCCGCCAAGACATCTGTTGACACGCTGAAGAAAAAGGAGAAGGAACTGCGAACAAAACTTGAGCAGGCCAGCATGGCGCACGACAACGCAACGCGCCAAGTTGCCAAGTGGCAAGCTGCGCAAATCAACGTCCGCCGTCTTGGCGAAAAAGTCGCACTTCAAAAGCTGCAAACCGAGTTGAAGGACTACACCAACGCAACCGCCGAGACCAAGGCGGAGTTAAACCAGGCGCAAACCGCCCTCGCCCAGGCGCAGCAACAACTCGACAACGTGCCGGCGCAGACGAAAGCCACCACCAATAAACTGCAAAGTCAACTCGATGCGCTTGGCCGGGAAAACGAGAAACTCGATGCACTTGGCCAACTAATCGCCAACAGGGAGGCATTTCGTTCAAAGATGAAAACTACAGCTAGGGAGAGTGCCGAACTCGCCGCTACCGACCCAGGCAACCCCAACTTGGCCAAGGCCGCCGATCTGCTAAATGAAACCGTCACCCTGCTCAGCAAGGACATCGAGTCCGTCCAGTCCCGGCTGACTGCCCAGCAAAAAACGACCGCCGCGGCCACGACCGCCGCGGCCACGATCCAAAAAAATTTGGATCAACTGAAACTGCTCCCGCAAAAACTTGAAGCGGAGATCCAATCAAAGACAGAAACCGTCAAGTCAGCGGCCAACAAACACCAAAAAGTTTCGGAAGAAGAAAAAACCTTCGCAAATAAAGTCGCCACTCAACAGGCCAAGACAGACAAAACTTCCAAACATTACTTCGCGCTCCTGCCGAAGTAATGGTGACCGCAGCAAGAGTTGAACTTGCACCCCATTGCTGGGACATGAACCTGAATCATGCGCGTCTACCAATTCATTAGGCTTTTTGGGCTAAAGCAACCACGAAATGAGGTTGATTTGTCCAAATAAAAGGCACAAAAAAAGGCACCAAAATCACCTGAAGCAATCTTCTCTTAATTTGCCATAAATTCAAGTCGATGAATGGCATCCGGCGGGGGGCTTCCCAACTCCACGCGCTCAATTCATCAATAATGGATTTGGGCTTGGGGAATTATTGTGCAAAAGGGAGATGCAGAGATGCATCATCAACGGCAACGAGCAATTAACTGATAGTCTTGGTTTGGAGAAACCAAAAGTAGGCGCAAATTAATTTTTTGGTGCTAGATCGTTAATGAAATCCCCACTGAGATAATTTGGTTTAATTGTCTTCTGAGTAAAATCTGGCAAGACTTGGTATTTCTTAAACTTAAGCTCACTAACGTCGGGATGCTCAGCCCACTCTTTGAGAAGAGGAGAAGCAAGGAACGCCTCCAATGCAGCAGCATCTTCAAATAGGTAAACTCCACCGTATTCATTTTCCTCAGGATTCGCTAATGCAAACTTGACCCCCAAACCAGGAATCGTGCTCCAGATTTTCAGCATGTCTTCATCTTTGCTGAGTTCAATTAAATCGTTGTCTTCTCTCAGATCATATTTGTAGCTGACAAACAAAACACTTAGCTTAGACAATCGGTCTTTCATTTCTTTATTTATTTGGTCTATGGGTCAAGAGCCTTAAACAACACAGTCGATTCAACTATGGAGGGCTTCTGAAGGGCAGATTCTAGGCGACTGAGGAGCGCGGGTCAAGGTGGTGAATGGCTTTGAAAGCGAGGGCTTGGTCCCGCAAAAAGCCGGGGATGAAACACATCGTTTCATTTCCCTTCAACTTTCAATTCTTCCTCCGTCTTGCCACTGTGTTTGCGGAGGAGGTCACTCGACCATTTTGACTCGGTTTGATGACATCAATGGATTTACTCGTTTAGAAGACGGTAGAAGATTTGGACTGACCCGGCCTTTATCATCCTCTTGATGTCGGCCTTGCCTCGGAAGTCGGCCTGGATACTCTGCAGGTCAGGCACCGCCTTCCAGGTCTTCAGGTTGTTTGAGTATTGCAGCTTGTACGTCTCAAACGCATTCTCCGTCACTTGGATCGTCATGCCGCTCCCGCTGGCTTCCGTGACCCTCAATTCGGCCCTGAACGAGTCCGCATTAACCTGCTTGACCATCAAGCGTCCTGTGTTCTGAAAGTCTCCGCCAAAGCTTTCGTTAGTCTAGAATTGTCTGAAATCAAATACTGAAGGGTGCCTGCCAAGAGGATCGGAAGATCGTTCATTGAGGCGATAAGTTAAACAGAAATAACAGCGGCAAAGACAATTTCTATCGTGGAGAAAATAATTATTTTTTATGATTACTCATCTATTAAACCTTGGCGGCAGATCAACGATGCTACGACTTTAATGAAACCCGAAGCTTGACCAAATTGCCTCAACACGTTTGACTAAAATTTATGGGTTTATTAGAACTCAAAAGCGATGAGATACACGTATGGAGAATACCGCTCGGCCAATCGGATACTGCCTTTCCAAATGTTGATGAACTTTCCCAATCCGAACAGATCAAGGCAAACAAATTTCAGCGTCGAAGCGATCGTCTAGCGTACTGCCATGCACACCTTGCAAAAAGAAACATCCTTAGTAGTTACATTGGGCAAACTCCTCAATCGATAGTATTTCAGAGCAATTTTTTTGGTAAGCCTTCAATTTCTAAGCCATGCAATACAGATTTGCATTTTAATCTTACCCATACATCCGGCTTGGCATTGTTAGCCACCTCAAGAAGTCCAACTGGTATTGATGTTGAACGTCACCGCGTCATCAAAAATTGGCAACTTATGGCTAGCGAATTCTTTCACCGGAACGATGTGGAGAGGTTGGTCAAATTACCGAATATCACGGCGTTAAAAGAGTTTTTTCGATTGTGGACCCGAACCGAGTCTGTGGTGAAAGCTAAAGGTACTGGGTTGCAAAAAAAACAAAACTCAATTCTATGGAATGACCGGATAGTGATTGACCTCGACATTGACCCAAATTTTAGCGCCGCCCTTTCCTGGGAAGATCAAGTAGCAAAACAAATCAATTTATTATCATATTCTGATTTAAAACTAGATTCTGAGTTTAAGGCAAATCAATATCTCATGGGCCATACTGCAAAGATGTGATCTGCAGTTTTATTTAAAGAGTGATAATGTAAGTTCGACGGAACGACTACTTATCAAATAATTTATGCTTGCTCGAATCTACGAACCAAAACCGACCTTCCTAGCGTCGCAACCTTAAACTACCATAAAACACAATGGCAGAAACAAAATTTAGGCGCGTTGCTAAGCAAATATTTGCTGTGAAATGGTTGTTGGTTTGTTTTCATAGTTTTAACCATTGCTTTTGCACTTTTTGCTTGATCATCTACCGGACAAAGCTACTATGACCGACCCTGTAAAAACTCTGTTTTATTAATCTTTTAGGCGAATGTTCGTCTAAGTAGTCCTCATATTTTCGTTGCCACGGCAAGGAGGAACTATCGTAGCAATCAGGATGTCCGGCTAGTTAAACTGCTGAAAAATGGAGGCGAATTAGATGTAACAATAATATCAGGGTGAAACCGAATCCAGTCTCCTATGCGCACTATTTTAGACCCATTTTATCGGTGTGTAGAACAGCATCCAGAACGGCTGCTTTACGCGTTCCTGGACCGTCAAGGGAACACCGTCGAGTCATATACCTACGCTGAGTTCCTGCAGCGCACAAAAGAGATCGCAGCACATCTTGAACGCGTCGGTAATATGAAACACGGTGCACGTGTGATTCTTCTATATCCACCTGGCCTGGAGATGATCTGCGTTTTCTTCGCCTGCGTACGCTTGGGCCTCATCCCGGTCCCGGTGTACCCTCCGACGGGGCGAGGATTCCAGGGAGCGCTCGCGAAGCTGAACTTCATCGCCAAGGATTGCAGCGCATCCGCTGTGCTTACGGAACGGTCCTTTTTCTGGTCCATGAAATTGAGCCAGGCCCGCAACCAAGGTGCGGCCTTCTCTTCGCGGAGGAATCCGCTCGCCAAGATGGAGTGGATCGTCAGCAATGAGGCTGAGAAGAACGTCGCGACCACGGTCCCCGAGGCGCATTCGGATATTCTCTTCCTCCAATACACCTCAGGCTCTACCAGCAACCCCAAGGGCGTCATGGTAACCCATGAGAACCTCCTGCAGAACTGTGATTCCGTTGTCGACCACCAGCCTGTAGGGGTGTCCTGGTTACCGCAATATCACGACATGGGCTTGATCGGTTATTACCTTTTCTTCGCGCTCAAAGGCGGCACCACCTATGGCTTCTCGCCACTTGACTTCATTCAGCGTCCGACTCTCTGGCTTGAGACCATCAGCAGGGTTGGAGGTACGGCCACCTCCGCGCCAAATTTCGCCTACGAGTATTGCCTTCTTCGCACAGAGAAGCTGCCGCCTGAGAGCTTCGAGAATCTCGACTTGAGCTCGCTGTGCTTCCTGATGACCGCGGCGGAACCGGTTCGCGCCCAAGTCTACCGCGACTTCATAGCCAGGTTCGAGCCCTATGGCCTTGATCCGGACAGCTTTTTCTCGGCTTACGGGCTGGCCGAGTATACGCTCGCAGTCTCGAACTACGGGCGCACAGTCCAGGCCTTCGATGCCGAGCGCTTGACTGAGAATGAGGCGCTCGCCGTGTCCTCTACGGGCGGTGATAGGGAGACCAGGAGCCTGGTCAGCTGTGGAAAGCCGATGGGGAACACTGAGGTTAAGATCGTCGATATAACGGATGGCTTCAAAGAACTCCCAGAGGGGGCTGTCGGGGAGATCTGGATCAACGGGCCGAGCAAGTGCAGGGGGTATTGGGGCCGTCCTGAGCTCAGCCAGGCGACCTTCGAGGCGAAGCTCCAGGGAGATGGCAAGGATTCGCCGACCTGGCTTCGCAGCGGAGATCTAGGCTTTCTGCGCGACGGTGAGCTCTACATTTGCGGGCGGACGAAGGATCTCATCATTGTTCGGGGGCTCAACTACTATCCGCAGGACATCGAAATGATCGTCGAGCAGGATCCCACAATCCGCAAGAGCTGCGTCGCGGCCTTCGCCCTAGATCATAAAGGCGGCGAGCAGGTCGTGGTGGTCGCCGAACTCCGAAGCGACAGGCGCCTGCCCGATGCCGATCGTCTCAACAGCAAGCTCCAGCAGGCCCTTGGAATTGGGGCGGATCTGTTTGTTTACATCCGGGCGAAAACCATACCGAAAACCAGCTCGGGTAAGATCTCCCGGCACCAGGCGCGCGAGCGTTGGCTCGGGGGCAAGCTGGAGTTTATCGGCGAAGCGAGCCAGGGTAAACTGGGGAGCGCGGTTGAAACGACCGGGTCCAATGCAGGGGCCGCTCCTGCGGGGCGGTTTGGCGCGCTGTTTCATAGATACGGGCTCAGGGGTGAAGAGACCGGAACGCTGGGAGACATGGGACTCGACTCCTTGCGTATCGCTGAATTTACCCACGATCTGAAGGCGGAGCTGGAAGCCGGGGGCAATGGCGACCTGTCCGACTCGGTTGATTTACGGCTCCTCATCAAGATCTCTGTATCCGAGCTGTTTGATTCCCTCGAGGATGTCGCGGCGGCAGCGCCCCGGGCGAAGTTGCGCTTTAAACGCACGGTCCTGAAGTTGCAGCGCGAACACCAGGACCAGGAGGCCCGCATGATGCGCGCTGACACGCGCCTTCGATTTGAACCCTCCGAGCTTTTGGCGCAGGCTTCACCGCAGGAAGCATCCCGAGGCGCAATACTCCTCACGGGGGGCACAGGATTCTTCGGGCCGTTTCTCCTCAAGAGTCTCATGGAGCAATGCGAGGGCGAGATCTTTGTGCTGGTCCGCGCAAAGGACACCGAAGCCGGAATGCGGCGCCTGCGCGCGGCTCTTAGGACAGTGGGGGGGGCTCCTGGAGCGAATACCCTCGACTGGGAGCGGCGGGTACGACCGGTTTGCGGCGATCTTGCCGAGGCAAACCTAGGCCTGAGCAGGGCTGATTGGCGACTGCTTTCGCGCCAGGTGCATACCATTTACCACAATGGAGCCCTGGTTAATTACCTGTTCGACTATGCGGCTATGCGTGAGGCTAACGTCGGTGGAACCCACGAGGTCATACGCCTTGCGCTTAGTGACCGGGTGAAGGTCCTGAATCATATTTCAACGACCTTCGTGTTTGGCTGGTCTGCTAAGAGAACCTTGTTCGAGACGGATACGAATCCCGACATGGAGCGCCTTGATTTTGGCTACAGCCAGAGCAAGTGGGTGTCCGAGCAGGTGGTGTTGAGGGCCATGCGAGATGGTCTCCAGGCACGGATCTTTCGACCCGCTCTCCTGACTCCTTCCTTCGCCGGGGAGGGGGATCATTTTGATATTTCGATTCGCTTGCTCGCATTCATGCTCAAGCACCGAATCGGGACCACAGCCAAAAACCAGGTCAGCTTCTCCCCTGCGGATCTGGCCGCCGACAATATTGTCGCTATTTCGTTACTTCCTGAAAGCTTGTCCATGACCTATCATGTAACCCGTGATACCTATGCCACAATGCTTGATATTACGACGATCCTGGCTCGGTTAACTCGGCAGAGCTTCAAAAATTTTGCGCTGAAGGACTTTGTCCCAGAGGTCATTGAACGCTGCCAGAAAGACGACCCGCTCTTTCCCTTATTGAACTTCTTGGTGCGTTCAGTTGGCAATATTACTGCCATGGAGTTCAAACGCTACGACAACAGAAACTTTCAGCGATTTCGCGGCCAGGTGACGCAGGGCAAAGAAGACCCGCTTCTGGAAGATGTCGTCGTAGGCATCCTGCGCTTCATGAGAGCTCACGGGATCGTCGAAGACTGACTCGCTTATGGGCCTACATTCGGATCAAAAGAAATTCCCCCATGTTTGACGGAAAGATCACCAACCTACCGCATATCCATCGGGTGAGAGCTCTTCTAGACTCGCGCGCCATGATTCGAAACCCGGTTCACGTCTTCGAGAAGTATAGAACACAACTCGGCAAGACCTTTACGTTCCATTTTGGTGGAGCCAAACGCGCTATCGTATCTACGGACCCCGACTTCATTCAGCATGTGCTTCTTAAGAATCAGGCGAATTACCATAAGTCCGACATTCAAGTAAAGCGTATGGGAGAGTTCCAGGGGCAGGGACTCCTAAACAGCCATCGTGAGGCGTGGCTTAGACAGCGACGCCATTTGGCCGATGGGTTTTTACGTAGTCGGCTTGTAAAATTGCTGCCCCTCCAACGCGAGGTGATGAACGAAGCGATGACGGGTTTTGCCCAGCGCGCCAAAGAGGGACCGGTAGACATTTACCAGGAGATGGTCGAGGTCACCTTGAAACTCGTCGGAAAATCGCTCTTTGGTCAACAGATCAGCGAACCGGAACTCCAGGTCATAGCGAAAGCCGTCTCGGATATTCAGAGCTTCATCGTACGTCAGATCGTTCAGCCCTACCTGATCCCCTGGTTCCGTATCACCGGACAATCGGCACGTTATCAAAAGATCCGTATCAAGGGGGACAGGCTGATCTCTGCATACATCGATAATCGGCGCCGCGAGGATAGGGGCAATGGCGACCTGCTAAAGCATATGCTTGAAACGCCCTATGAGGATACAGGCAAGCCTATGGAGGATAGCCAGGTCTTGATCGAGTCACTCCAACTCCTCATTGCCGGCAATGAGACGTCATCGAACGCACTGTCTTGGACCTTTTATCTGCTGGCCAAGCACCCTGAGTGTATCGTCAAAATCCGATCAGAGATTGAGCGCACGGCTGGCAAAGATCCTTTGGACTTTGCAGCCCTACACAGGCTTGAGTTCACGCTTCAGGTGATTAACGAAGCCCTGCGCCTCTACCCACCCTTTTGGATGATCGATCGAACCTCCATGGAGGACGATGAGATCAACGGAATCCACATTCCAGCTGGCATCACGGTAATTCCTTACATTTATGGAACACACCGTAATCCTGACTTCTGGCCGGACGCCGAGACCTTTGACCCAAGTCGGTTTGAGCGCGCATCGGTCAAGGAGCGACACACTTTTGCGCATATCCCGTTCGGCGGTGGCCCTCGAGTCTGCATTGGCTCCAATATGGCGTTAATGCAGATTCTCTTGATTCTGGTCTCATTCATCCGTGACTACGATTTTGAATTGGCTACAAAGCGGCCTTCGAAAATCTGTCCAATGATGATCCTGCGTCCTGACGGCCCTATTAAGATGCACTTTCGGCCGGTCTCTCCAATTTCCTGAATTAGCAAGCTCGACTACCGTGGAGACCGATCTTCCTCGGAAAACGATGCTAATAAGGCCGTCGACTAATCGTTTCGTTGTTAACAGGCACGGTCAATTTGCTGAGAAAATATGGTGGGCGAAGAGAGATTCGAATCCCCATCCCAAGCTTTCACATTGTCTCATTACTATGCACTTTCCAGCAACTTTGTTCATAGGTTCCGGAATTAGGATTTTCGTGGACAGAAATCAGAATGAACAACAATGGATGATAACTTGTTCGGATTTGTTAGAGAAGGTATCCACCAAGCTGTGCGATAACGCTCCAATGAAGGAGGCCCGCTAAAGCCAAGACTCCCAGCCCCATCTTGGAAGATCTCAACAAACCTAGATTTACAAGCCAACAATTCAGCTAACAGAAATCAACGTAATAAGTAGCTTGACAGATGGATTTCTGCGAAATACTCGCCGCAGCAAGATCGACAATCTCTCAGCCATTAAACTTTGTCCTGAGGGGAGTAGACCCAAAAACTAACATTTTCAATAGTCCAGTGTTCGCAGACCACATCACTGGGATATTTTTCCAGTCAGGCAAATATAGACATGCAGATTCCCTTTTGTTTAGCTCTGTCCAGTAATGGCTAAGCCAGTCAGTTCACGCATTCCGTTCGCACCACTGAGCGCCTTGATGAGCATGCTAGCCCGAAACGGTGGCGTGGACTCGCGACGCCTGCACCACTTGCTAGGCATGGTTCTGCGCTACGGCCTGCTGGAGCCCTTTCGCATCGCCGAGCGATTGGTATTTGATCGGGCGATTGAGAACCACACACTCGAACGTGATCCCATCTTTATTCTCGGGCACTGGAGAAGCGGCACCTCGTATCTCCAGACGCTGCTCAGCCAGGATCCGGCACTCACCACCAGTACGGTCTACCGCAGCATCTTTGCCGACAATTTCTGTATCACCGAACCCTGGCTTAAACCCGTTCTGAATGTCATCGCCCGAGTCCTAAGGCTGCCGTTCTCGCTGCAACGACTGCCCCTAGAACTGGACATTCGAGCCGAGGGGGACGTGGCCCTATGCAGCATGATCAGCCCCTACAGCTACACCTGGGGTCACTTGTTTCCAGCGCGCTTCGAGCACTGGTTGGACCACTGCGTCCTGCGACCCGGGCCGGAGGTTGCCGCAGGGTGGATCGCACACTATGACGCCTTCATCCGAAAGCTGTCCATGGCATCGGGCGGCCGCCAAGTTGTGATGAAATCGCCCGGGGATACAGCGCGCCTGGCGCTCCTTCTGCGTCAATATCCCAAAGCGCGATTCTTATACATTCACCGTGATCCCGTCGCGGTATTCCACTCGAATCGGTATCTATGGGACGTCATTCGAGGGGAGTTCAGCCTTCAGAACATCAGTGACAGCGACGTGGATGAGCGGATCTTAACGACCTACCAGGCGCTTCTGGGCAGCTACTTGGTTCAGCGAGATAAGGTTCCAGCCTCGCAATTGACCGAGATTCGTTACGAGGCGCTACGCGCTGACCCGCTGTCCGAACTCCGATGGGTGTACCACCGCTTGGACTTGGGTGAGCCTCCGAACGGGCTCACCAGCTTCTTATCGTTCCAGAAGTGCTACTCAACACCTACTTACACGACGCCACCAGAACTGGAGACGCGCCTACGCGATGCGTGGTCCTTCTCCTTTGCCGAATGGCCCGATCTGAAAAAGACCGGCATCGGCGAGACGTAGGAATGAAGCCCAGCCCCATCGCGTTAATGTATTTGCGGGGAGAGGTGAGAGGTTGTAAGTGGAGGCATCCAGAAAAAAGCGCCAATCGCGCTTGATGTCGTTTGGATCCTCAACCGTGATGCGTGCGTAGTAGGCACTGTAACGCAGCCAAAGCCCCCTAACAGGTTGGCCGCGTCGGTCTTTGGCCTTGATCTCTTTCTTGTTGGAGGGAGGCTTGAGAAAAACCAAACCGGCACACTTACCGGCACACCGCTCCAAATCTTGATGATGAGACATACTTGTTGTGAGTGAACAAGTTGTCGGAAGCGTCTGTTAAGTAAGGCTAGATTGAGTGGTGCCCGCGGCAAGAGTTGAACTTGCACCCCATTGCTGGGACATGAACCTGAATCATGCACGTCTACCGATTCATTAGGCTTTTTGGACTAAATCAAACACGAAATGAGGTTGATTTGTCCAAATAAAAGGCACAAAAAAAGGCACCAAAATCACCTGAAGCAATCTTCTCTTAATTTGCCATAAATTCAAGTCGATGAATGCCAACCGGCGGGGGGGCTTCCCAACTCCACGCGCTCAATTCATCAATAATGGATTTGGGCTTGGAGAATTTTTGGGCAAAAGAGCTTCTTGTTTGTTGACGTAAGTTAATTATTATTGGTAATTTTCTTTTTTACCCAATTCTATTTTTATGAAACACAACATAATCGTCTCTATCGGGCTTCTTGCTGGGGCATTCATCCTCTCGCAACCAAATGCGATTGCGCAAGATGAAATTCCAAATCTGAAAACACCATCCTCCTGGAAGCAGTACTTAGATTCTGTCGTAGAATCCGGGGATATAGGGACATGGAGTGCAGCTGGCGTTACTAAAGAATTGTGGGTGGGAATACCAGCTGGAATTCGTTATATAAATCGTTCAACGATAGATATAAGTAATGATGGGAAAAAACTACTAATAGGACACGAGATGGTAACTGAAGATGAGAAAATACTTAGTATTGGTAGTGGCTTTGTGGGATGGGACCCCGTAGCAAAGCGTATTTACTCCTTTCTTTCAGGATATGACGGCGGAAAACCTTACTGGGGACCAAGAGAACTTGTTGGGTTCAGTTCTGAAGGTGAGGTATGGAAATATACAGAGACAAGTCGAGGTGATACCTACGAAACGCTTATGGTTTACAAGCGGATAAGCAAGAACAGTAGGGAAAACATCGTTAAAAGGACTGATGGAACCGGTGACATCCAACAAGCGAAGGTGAATAGGGTTATTGGCACGACAGGAAATAAGGGAACTGCAACCCGTAAGGATTATGTCAGATACACTAAAGCCACTCAAGGAATGTGGAAAGGTGAAGTTCAGTCTGTAATCGGGGATTCCAGCCTTGGCAGAACCGGAGATTCTTATACCGCTTATTGGAGCTCTACTAAAAAAAGCTCTAACTACTCAATTTCGAGCTTTAATGGAGGTGAGAAGTCTCACGATAGTATTACCTTCTACGATGCAAACCTCAGAAAAA
>JASMKO010000071.1 GCA_030749225.1 Verrucomicrobiota bacterium | reverse complement strand
GCCAAAGGATAACTCGCCGGGCACAGGTGGACAGTTTTTTTGTGGGGCAACAGCGTTGCCGGTCATGGCAAACCCTTCGCCAACCAGAAAAACGCCTTCGCCAAGGTCCGCGAAACCCTCACGGACCATAGAATTGACGTCGCTAGTCTTGGTTAATGTATTGCCACATCTGGAAACGGTGCCGCCACGTTAATTATTGGGTTAGTTTGCCAAAAGGCGGATTCCCCTAATCCAATCCCGGGATCGGGTCCGTGTGTTTTACTTCCTCACCCTGCCACACAATTTTACCTTTCACGTAGGTGAGAATCCGGGCGCGGCTGCCCGGGGCGGGCATGCGGTTTTCTTTGGGTAAAAACTTTTTGTGTTCAGCTATCACTTCAGCGTATTTCGAGTCATGCGCGAGGTTGTTCCATTCGTTTTGGTCTTTGCGCATATCGTAAAGTTCCTGGCTGCCATCGGCATACTGGATAAAGCGCCAGTGTTCACTGCGCACGCCGTGGTTGTCATGGTTGTGCGTGGTGATCGCCGGCCATTTGCGTTCGGCTTTGGCGTTCTTTAGCTGCGGCACCAAGCTATGGCCTTCGTTCTTTTTGTTGGCCGGCAGTTTGAGAAGTTCAGTCAGGGTCGGGTAAATATCCAGT
The DNA here is from genome assembly GCA_030749225.1 of Verrucomicrobiota bacterium. Taxonomy (GTDB): domain Bacteria; phylum Verrucomicrobiota; class Verrucomicrobiia; order Limisphaerales; family UBA1096; genus UBA1096. Next base: position 3,586 of record JASMKO010000071.1, on the reverse strand, counting down.
AGCTCAGCGGGCTTGGCACAGACTTGGCCGGGTTTCACGCCCGGCCCGGCAAAGATGAGTGGTACGCGCGTTCCATCATCCCACAGCGAATTTTTGCCTGAGATCCCTTTCTCGCCCACGTGCCAACCATGATCGCTCCACAGAACAATGATCGTGTTTTCCTCCAGGCCATTTTTCTTGAGCGCATTCAAGACGCGGCCAACCTGTGAGTCCATGAACGAAGTGCAGGCCAGATAGCTGCGGGTGATATTTCGCCACTCGTTATTTTCTTCCAACCATTTGCGGCGCACTTCCGGCAAGTACCAGTGCATGTACCAGCTAAAGCGCGGGGTATCATCACGGTCACCCCGCTTGATCTTGGGCAGTACTGAGTCATCATCCGGATACAGGTCGAACCATTTTTGCGTGGCAAAGAGCGGAACGTGCGGCAGGAAAAAGCCGACGGACATAAAGAAAGGTTCCTTGGGCTTTTTATTGAGCTGATCAACGGCCCAATCAGCGATCAACCAGTCGCCCTTCTCCTCGTCCTTATGCGGGAAGGTGCCCCAGTCCACCAGGCGATGATTGCCAAAAGGTGTGGTGACCAGTTTCTTATTCCCCTTTGGGAAGGGCTTGCCGCTGGCCCCCGGGCCAATCACATCAAATTCCTTGTCCGTTTTTTGCCGGCCGTAACGACCGTGATAAATCTTCCCTGTCGAGTACGTCGTATATCCCCCGTGCTGCTTCAAATACTGCGGCAACGTGACGATATCTTTAAACTCCGGCACATTGCGAAACCAAGGCGCGAGCCCATAGATGCCCGTGCTTCCCGGTCGCCGACTGATCATCAGGCTGGTCCGCGAGGGGTTGCACAGGGGCGACTGGCAATGCGCATTGGTAAACGCCGTGCCGCGCTTGGCCAAGCGATCGATGTGTGGCGTCTTCACCATAGGATGCCCGCCGAGATAGCCGATCCAGTCGTTCTGGTCATCGATCGCAATGAACAACACATTGGGCTTTTTTTCGGCCGCGAAACTCGCCACCGAACACACCAAAGCCACCAACAAACCCAGTAAAAAACGCATGGGCAAACCTTGCCCTTGGCCAAGCGCCAAGGCAAGTCAACGCCCGCTTGGCCAAGCGGCTAAACGATCGGCATTGTTGAAATGTGCCGGTTACTTTGCGATGCAGAAAAGGTGCTTCTCGCCGCGGATCAGCAGTTGATCACGAACCGGGACGGTGGTGGCGATGATACGCTCGCCCATGTTGTTTTCGGATAGGAATTTGAATCCGTCCGAGATGGACGCGACCATGATCACACCGTCTTCGCGCGGGGCGTACAGCTTGCCATCGGCCACGGTCGGCGAGGCGTAATAGCTGGCGCGGTGCTTGGGGAACTGGCCGTCCCAAAGCTTCTTCCCGGTATTGGCGTCGAGGCAGGCGACCTGTCCGCGGTCGCCGAGCACGTAGACCTTGCCGTTGTGAACAGCAGGTGTGGGCACGAAAGAACCGGTGCCGGTGAGCGTCCATTTGCGATTGGACTGGGTGATGTTGCCTTCGCCGCTCAACTCGATGCCGGCGATGTGTTTGCCACGGCCGTACGGCACGATCGCCATGCTGCCGTCGAGCACCGATGAGGCGACCTGCACCCAGTTCCCGCGCTTGTCGGGGTTGAAGCCTTCGCAGGTCCAGAACAGTTCACCGTTGGAGGCGTCGTGGATGGTCAATCGTTCCGCGCCCCAGACAACAATCGCTTCGCGGCCCTGATACAGCACGACATGCGGCGTGGCGTAGCTGTGGTCACACTCGACCGGCGTCTCGTAGTTGCGGGATTCCTTCCATGCCAGTTCGCCGGTGCGCTTGTCAAACGCCGCGAGATACGACTCGCCGGAGTGCATCACCGCGAGCACGACATGTTTTGCGGTCAACACCGGAGAGGTGCCGATGTCCCAGTACAGCGTGTCGCGCACGAACCGCTCCTGGAGGTTTGTTTTCCAGAGCAGCTTACCCTGCTGCAGCGTGAAGCCGGCGAGGTTGCCGCTTTTGAAATAGGCGAACAGCAGCTTGCCGTCGGTGATCGCGGAGGGGTTGCTGCCGGAACCATTGCGGTGTTTGCCGGCGCGCTCGCCACCGACTGTGGTCTGCCACCGTTTTTTGCCGTTCCAGTCAAACGACATCAACGTGTCGTTGCCGTCGCTTGGGCTGGTGATAATGATTTGGTCCTTCCAGACGATCGGTGTCGAGCAGCCCTTCGCAGGCAGCGCGGTTTTCCACTTCACGTTTTTTTCGTTGTCAAACGCGGCAACGTAACTCCCGGAAGAGGTGGACCCGTTTTCGTCCGCCCCGCGCCAGTTCGGCCAGTTCGCCTCCGCGCCCCCAGCCAATGCCGGAGACAACAACGCCAAGCCAGCCACAAGGCTGGCCACTTTTGTTTTCAGTACGTATTCGGTTTTCATGATCAAGATCAATAGTTCGTGTTCGGTTCGGTACCGGCGAGGTATTGCACGCGGCGATAGACTTCGCCTTTGTTGAATTTCAGGTTCACTTTCGACGGATCGTATTCGTGGCCGATCTGGTCGCGCAGGTAGACGATGGTGTTGAATGCAATCATCACTGCCTGCTCGGTCTCGGCGGTGTTCACGATGCCGTACAGGGTCGGCATGGGGTCGACTGCCTTGATGCCCCCGAGGAACTCCGCGGCGCGCACGCGCACCATCAGGTTTTTATCCTTCAACAGCGGCTCGGCGGCCTTGGCCAACGGCTTGGCCTCGTTGCCGAAGTTCGAGCAGACCTTGAGCGCCCAGTAACGGCGCAGGACGCCTTTGGAGCGCAGCGCTTGGCCAAGCGCTTGTTGCACTTCGGCGAAAGGGCGCAGGGCCAAATCAGCCAAGTCAGAGAGGCGACTTATTTGTTTTGCATGTTCCCTGCCGAACGCCACGCCATCTTCCAGGGCGGCGGTGACCATCCGGTTTTCCGGGTAAAAGCTCAGGTCGTTGATCGATTTCATTTTGTCGCGTAGCAACCGGCGCATGTCGGCCAAGCGCTTGGCCTGGGCAGGGTCGGCGGCGAGGTTGTTGACCTCGTGCGGATCGGCTCCGAGATCGAAAAGCTGCTCGGCCTGCCGGCGCTCGAAGAACTGCCGCTGCACCGCGTTGAGCCGCTTGGCCCGGTACTCGTCGCGCCAGTTGTCGTAGGCGAGTTGCCGGTAACGGTAGTTGTTCTGTAGGCCGTCAGCGTAGTAGGCCTGATAGTTTCGAATGTACTTCCACCTGCCCTTGCGGTAGGTGCGAACCATGTCAAATTTTTCGTCGAACCGGTCGGCGTGGCCGAAGACTTCATCACGCTTGGCCAAGTCGGCGACCGACACGCCTTTGCCGAGGAACGCCTGTCCGTCAAGTTCCTTGTGCGGCGCGATGCCGGCAAGATTGAGTACCGTCGGCCCGAAGTCGATGAAGCTCACGAAGCCGTCAGTGCGGTCGCCTCGCTTGTGGTCCACGAGGTGCTTGAAGTTCGCCGGAATGCGCACGACGAGCGGCACGTGGAGTCCACTCTCATAGGCGTAACCTTTGCTGCGTGGCATCACGCCGCCGTGGTCGCCAAAGTAAAA
>JASMKO010000070.1 GCA_030749225.1 Verrucomicrobiota bacterium | reverse complement strand
GCCAACTTGAAGTTGGCGTGCAGGCCCTCCTTGGCCTTGCCGTCTTCGTCGGCCCACACAACCAGGCGCCCGCCCGCTGCAATTTTGGTGCCTTTCGGGAACCTCCATTTGCGCGGGTTCTTTTTGCTGTCGGTCAGGTATTTGCCGGACAGATCGACTTCGCTGCCGGAGGTGTTCACGATCTCGATGTAGTCATCGAAGTCGCCCTGGGGGTCTTTGGCCACCGCTTTGTTTTCAGCAACGACCTCGTTGATTCGCAGGTGCGAATTCTCGGCCTTGGGCGACTTGACGCGGAAGGAGAGCGGCTTGGCCTCGGCGCGAGCCGGAAAAAAGTCGGAGGTCATTTCGTCGCCGCCGGAACGGGCCTCGACGTAGTAGCGAACCTTTTTGCCGGCAAGCTGCGCCGGGATGGAGGCGGCAAATTCGCCGCTGGCCGCTTGGCCAACCGGCTGCATTTCCACTGGGTTGTACGGCTCGTTATTACCATCGGCGAACCAGAGAATGACCGTCTTGGCCAAGGTTTCCCCGGTCGTCTTGGCCTTGATGGGTGACGGATCGGTCGACTTGGCTTCGTCGAGAATGGTCACCGAGACGATCTTGGGCGCGGGGAGGTTGACCTCGGGGTGGTTCAGCAGGAACTCCCGGCGTCCGTCGGTGAACGGCTTGAGGCCGAGCTTGGTTCGGCGCCCGTCGGTGCTGGTTTCTGTGAGCCCTTTTTCAAACGCCTCGAATGGGCTGTGTTTGCGGACGTCTTTTTTGACTTCGTCTCGGATCAAGGTCGCGTACGATTCGACGATCGGGCCGATTTTGTCCCACGTGATCCACTCCTCGGTGATCGTTTTGAGGTGATGCCGGTACCGCGCCTTCAGGTGCGGCACCTGAAAGAGCCGGTACATGAGCGGGCGATCTGGGTTGTCGGCGTTGTAAAACGGCTCGAGCCTTGGACCGCTCAACCCGGACGGCATGCCGGGGCCGCCGGGGATGTTCATCACCTCGTTGCCGTCGTGTTGCAGCACATGGAAACGGCCATCCGGATCAAGGTACAGATTGTAATCGCTGCCCCGCGTGAAATAGCCCTCGTCCTGAAACACGCACTCCAGCGCGATCGACCAAAGCGCGCTGTCGATGTCGAGGTGGCTGCTCAACTTGTCCGCCAATTCTTCAACCGGGGTTTCGCTCAGCAATTTGGTGAACTCGGCGACCTTATTCCAGGCGTCATCCGCGCCCTCGGTGCGAAGCTGGTAGCCACCGTAATCTTCCTTGCGATCGCCGGGGTAACCGAGGTTGCCGCGGCCACCGCCGCCCGCGCCGATCTTCCAGCGCACGCCGCCACGCGTACCAAAGTTGTCCTCAAGGAAATCCTTGTTGTACTGCTGGATGTTTGAATAAAGACCCCAGCTTTCGCCATTGATCACCACCTTGATGAAGTTGCCCTTGAACGCCGGGATGTAGTCCCGGGCGACGTGCGAGTAGATCACCTCGCGCATGAATGTCGGGTCGGAGTTGCTGTTGAGCAGGTTAAGCGTCTTGTAGCCAAACAGTCGTTGGTCGTCATGTTTGTGGTCGAGATACAGGTTGATCGACCGCTTCAAGTCGGGCGACACGGAAAAATAGGATGAGTTGCCGCGATACTTCAGGCCGACGTCCCTGTATTGTTTCCCATCGACGACCAAGTCCGCTGGCACGGCGACATCGGTTCGATAGAACGTTTCCATCTCCTCCTTCCACTCGTCGTCCTTGGTCGTAATGAACAACGTGCGGAGGGTGCCCTCGTGGTAAAGGCCCTTTTTGGATGGCTCGACGCTGGAGGGCGAAAGGCGCTCAGCTTTTGAGAAATCACGAGGCTCACGCTCGGGACGACCTCCCCTTCCCCTTGGGTCTGGCTGGCCCCCACGATCGCTGCGTGAGGGTGGCCTCCCGCCGCGATCCCCGTCCGGGCGGGGCGGCCGGCCCCCGCGTTGGCCCCGATCGCCACCGTCTTCGCCACGGCGTTTCTCCTTCACATATTCGCCGGCCTCAGAACGTTCGGCTTTGTCCAGTATGCCGTCACCGTCCTTGTCAAATTTCGGGATCAACTCGATTCGCTGCCCACGTCGGGAGCCCCCCCTGCCCCGTCCTCCGCGCCCACCGCGATCCCCACGGCCGGCCCCCGGAGACGGCCTCTCGGGCCGGCCGCCAAGTCTCGGTGGCCCGTTGCGGCGAAACGACTCGCGGGCGGCTTCACGCTCGTCTTCGTCCAATTCACCGTCGCGGTTCTTGTCGAAGCGCTCCAACACTTCGCGCTGCAACGCTTCGCGGTCAGGGCGCTCCCCCCGGCCTGGCCGACCGGATGGCTGGCCAAGGGTCATCGCGGCCGATGAAGCCAAGACGCTGAACATGAGAACGGTTCGAATCGGAGTGGTTTTCATAAAATCTGTTTAATTCAAGAGCGGGAAAGGATACGACACAGACGAGCCAAAGTTACAGCAAAGTTGGCAAAGGGAAACGATTAACCGCGTCGGCAAGCGCTTGGCCAAGCGACTCCGGGTTAACATCGGATTGCCTTTATGAAGGGAATGTGTTGCATTCAAGCGCCTTGCCAACGGCGGGAGAAGTATAAAATAGAAACACTTATGTCACAAACAACAGACGCGCCATCGTGGGATCGGTTCTGCCGTTGGTATACGGAATTTCCCGAGATCGGCTTGGCCATGGACTTGAGCCGGATGAATTTCTGTGATGATTTCGTCGGGCAATTCGAGCCGCGCTTGGCCAAGGCGTTTACCGCGATGGAGGCACTGGAGGCGGGTGCCATCTCCAATCCCGACGAAAACCGAATGGTCGGCCATTACTGGTTGCGAAACTCATCCACCGCACCCTCGGAAGAAATTCGCACGGCAATCGACCAAACAGTAGCCAGCATCAAGACGTTCGCGGCCAAGGTGCACGCCGGTGAAATTCGCGGCTCCGGAGGGTTATTTGAACACTTCCTGATCATCGGAATCGGCGGTTCAGCGCTTGGCCCACAGTTCGTCTCCCATGCCCTCACACAAGTTGGAAATGACAAAATGACTCCTTGGTTTATCGACAACACCGATCCCGATGGGATCGATCAAATCAAGGCTAAATTAGCAGGTTTACTGAATAAAACGCTCGTTATTGTGATTTCCAAGTCAGGCGGAACGAAGGAAACCCGCAACGGAATGCTCGAAATGCAGTCGGCGTACAAGGAGGCCAACTTGGTTTTTGCCGACCACGCGGTCGCGGTCACCGGCGAGGGGAGCGGCCTCGACAAAGTCGCTGAGACCGAAGGGTGGATTCAGCGGTTCCCGATGTGGGACTGGGTCGGTGGACGCACCAGCGAGACGTCGGCCGTCGGCCTACTGCCAGCCGCGCTTCAAGGCTTCGACATCGACCAACTCCTCGCCGGCGCAGCTGCCTGTGACACCGTGACGCGAACCGGCACATTCGTCGGGAACCCGGCTGCCCAACTCGCGGCAGCTTGGTTTCACGCCGTGGACGGCCGGGGCGCAAAGGACATGGTCATTCTGCCGTACAAGGATCGGCTTGCGTTCTTTCCCAAGTACCTCCAGCAACTGATCATGGAGTCGCTCGGCAAGGAACACGACCTCGACGGCCAAGTCGTCAATCAGGGCATCACGGTTTACGGCAACAAGGGGTCCACGGATCAGCACGCCTACATCCAGCAACTCCGCGACGGTGTGCACAACTTCTTTGCCACCTTCATCCGGGTGTTGAAGGATCGGTCCGGAACCTCGATTGAAGTGGAAAAAGGCATCACCACAGGGGACTACCTCGACGGCTTTAACCTGGGAACGAGGGATGCGCTTTATCAAAAAAACAGGCAATCGATAACCGTCACCGTGAATGAAGTGAGCGCGTTTAGTGTTGGAGTTTTGGTGGCACTCTATGAACGAGCGGTAGGTTATTATTCAACTTTCATTAATATAAATTCCTATCATCAACCCGGAGTTGAAGCCGGGAAGAAAGCGGCAGGCGTCATTCTAGATTTGGAATCTAAAATAGTCGTTTTTCTTAATGAAAACAGCGAATTAGCTCACTCAGTTGAGGCGATTGCGAAGGGAATTAATGCTGTAGGAGAGAAGGAAAAAGTGTTTCTCATCTGCCAGCACCTCTCCGCCCAAGCGGAGCGTAGAATCAGAAAGACAGCCTCCAGTTCATTGGATTCAGTAAGCTTTCAAGCGGTGTAATTCATGTTTCGTTACCCCAAGAAATATGACGTGATTGTGGTTGGCGGCGGGCATGCCGGGATTGAGGCAGCCTTGGCTTCGGCTCGCATGGGATGCCAAACACTCATGTTGACCCTCAACGCTGACACCATAGGGCAAATGTCCTGCAATCCGGCAATTGGTGGCTTGGCTAAGGGACATCTCGCACGGGAAATCGATGCGTTCGGTGGCGAGATGGGCAAGTGTGCTGACATGACCGGCCTGCAGTTTCGAATGCTCAACACCAAGAAAGGGCCAGCGGTTCGAGCACCCCGAGCGCAGTGCGACAAAAAGGCATATCAATTCCGAATGAAATGGCTTTGCGAAGGTGAACCCAATCTCGACGTGGCTCAAGGTCAGGTTGCGCGGCTCGTTCATAAGTCGGGATGTGTGGCAGGCGTGGAGACAACCATGGAGGTTCACTATGAAAGTTCCACGGTGGTCATCACAACGGGAACCTTTCTCAAGGGCCTCATGCATATTGGGGCCAACAAACAAAGCGGAGGGCGAACCGGGGAGGGAGCCGTGGGTGGGTTTTCGGAGTCGCTGCAATCGGTGGGGCTTGAACTTGGCCGATTGAAAACCGGCACCCCTCCCCGGTTGCTGAGGCGATCTATTGACTTTTCAAAGACCGAAACACAGCCCGGCGACGAGCCGATTCCGTATTTCAGTTTCTGGAAGGAAGACTTGTTCCACGTGGAACATTCCGGGGTGAATCCAAACGATGTTGGCCACTCGGAAGGGAGATACCCGCCGGGATCTATTTTGGATCGCATCAACGGCCAGATACCTTGCCATATCACGTTCACCACCGATAAAACAGCTGAAATCATTAAGAAAAACCTTAATAAGTCGCCAATTTATTCCGGGGAAATTGAAGGGGTTGGCCCTAGATATTGCCCTTCCATCGAAGACAAGATTGTTCGATTTACAGACAAGGAAAGGCATCAGGTTTTCTTGGAACCGGAAGGAATTGCCACGGATGAAATCTATGTCAACGGCCTTTCCACCTGTTTGCCGGTGGATGTGCAATATTCAATGGTCCGATCCATCACCGGGTGTGAGCAGGCGCAAATCCTTCGACCGGCTTATGCGGTGGAGTACGATTATGTTTTGCCGACCCAGTTGAAGGCGACGCTGGAGGCCAAGGCGTGTGAAAGGCTTTTTATGGCTGGCCAAATCAATGGCACATCCGGGTACGAGGAGGCGGGAGCCCAAGGTTTGATGGCTGGAATCAACGCAGCGTTAAAAGTACAAGGGAAACCGGAATTGGTGCTGCGTCGTGATCAAGCCTATATCGGCGTCTTGATTGATGACCTCATCACCAAAGGAACCGCGGAGCCTTATCGTATGTTTACTTCCCGAGCGGAGTACCGTTTGTTGCTCAGGCAGGACAATGCAGATCTTCGTTTATGCGGAATTAGCCGAGACATCGGGTTACTTCCAGATCGTCTACATCAGCTTTTTGAAGAGAAAAAAGCCAACTTGGAAAGGGAGTTCGAGCGCATCCGGTGTGAAAGCCAAAACGGAATCAAGCTTGAGCAGTTGCTGAAGCGAAACGATTCCCGTCATAAGGACTTACCGCAGCCTGCAGGCGGAGTGTCACTGGAAGTGGCGGAGCAGGTTGAAATTACGGTAAAGTATGCCGGTTACATCGAACGCCAGGAATCAGACGTCGATCAGTTCAAAAAAATGGAGAACAAAACGATTCCGGCGTGGCTTGATTACGATGAAATACCGGGATTGCGAAACGAATCACGCCAGAAACTAAAGGAAATACAACCGGCAACAGTGGGTTTGGCGTCGAGAATCTCCGGCATTAACCCGACCGATGTGAGTTTGCTGATGGTGTGGATTAAGCGGGGAAGGGAACGGAAAGCCAAACAACACGTCGAATCGAAAGCCTCCCAAGGGTGACCCCGGTCTTGTTCCACGTGGAACATTGGCGTCAAAGGAAGCGGGCGATAATAGGTTTGAGTTTGTCGATGGTCTCACTTGGCCAAGCGCTTTTCTCGGTCATGATCGCGTTATCAAGTGCCTTGTGGCTTCGCCAAGTGGGGCTATCTGGAATCTTCGGGATGGCTTTTTCAATGATACTCTTGGCTGAAGTTGCGTTTTTTTGGAGGCAGGCGACGACCGTTTCCACCGAGACTGGTTCCTCCTCTTTCTTCCAACAATCGTAGTCGGTGACCATGGCGAGGGTTGCATACGCAATTTCCGCTTCTCGAGCGCATCGAGCTTCACCGAGGTTGGTCATGCCGATCACGTCGAATCCCATCTCTTGGTTGCGCAGTGATTCAGCTCTTGTGCTGAATGCCGGGCCTTCCATGTTCACATAGGTGCCTCCGTTGTGGGCCTTGACCCCGGCCTCGTCGGCGGCTGACAGGAGTACCGCGCGCAGTTCCTCGCACACAGGATCAGCAAACGAAACGTGTCCCACTATGCCGTCACCGAAGAAGGTATGCGTATCCGACTGTTTTGTGTTGTCGATGAATTGATCGATCAACACGAAGTCGCACGGTGCATACCTTAGTTGAAGCGACCCAACCGCGCTGGCGCTGATAATCCATGAAACGCCAAGTTGCTTCATTGCCCAAATGTTGGCGCGATGGTTCAGCTCGCTGGGCATGATGCGGTGTCCCCGACCGTGTCTAGGAAGAAAGACGACATCCCTGTCCTTAAACCGACCCGTCAATAGTCCATCCGACGGACTCCCAAACGGCGTATCAACCGCCACCCATTCAAGGGCCTCAAAGCCGTCAATTCCGTACAGCCCACTTCCGCCGATAATCCCAACCTTATTCATGGGGGAACAGCATCAATGGTAAGGGCTGGGGAAACAATAAAATATAATTACACAGCATAAAAATAACAGGACAAGCCCCCTCCTTGGTGGTTGGAAGGCCGTGTAGGCGTTTTGCTTTTTAATGGCTCAACAGGTTCAGATGTGCCAAGCCCTTTGCTGTGATCTGCCATGTCTGTCCTTTTTTGAATATCCACTTTCGGCAGGGTGCCTCGCTGTAAATCTTGGCATCGACATCGAGCAGTTTTACCGGCTTGTTGTCACTGAATGCCTCTTCCCCGCGAGGGGTGCAGCGTATCGGAATACCATTGGGATCCAGCGAGATTACGTACCCGGCGAAGTTGTTTGGCGTGGTAGGGGAATCGACCAAGCTTGGGTGGCGCTTGGCCCATCGGAAGGTTTTTGACTGAACCAACACACGGCAGAGCACCGGTTGTTGGCGGATGAATTCCCGCAGACTAAACGGTCGCCGCTTGGCCCAGGCATCTCGCTGTTCGAGGAAGAGTTTCCAAGGATCAATGCCGAGAAGGTTTTGGCCGTTCCAATTCCCATGGTCGTTTCGCTGACCGGGATGATTCTTTTTTTGCCAAGCCGGAAAACCGGGGTTGGCGAGCAGACATATTTCAAAATGCAGATGGGCACGTTCACGCGAGATGCCCTGTGAGGTATTGCTGGTTCGGCCCAAAGTGGCAATGATTTCGCCGGTTTTCTTCGCATGTCCAACTTGGAGTCCATCCTCGATTTTGCGCAGATGGGCGTACAGGGTGTAGACGTCCAGCCCATCGATTTCATGCTGCATGACGATGTATTTGCCGTAGTTGGACAGGCCGGCCTTGGTATTAATGTAAACGATTGTCCCGTCTGCCGCCGCGCTGACTGGGTCGGTCGGTTCGCCCTTGGCATCGCGCTGGGCGCACTTGATGTCGAGACCCTCGTGCATCTGCCAGCCCCCGGAACGGACGCAGCCGAAGGTGCCGCTTGGCCAAGTGCGGCCAACTGTCGGGGTAAAATAGTCGGCCTCGTTGCCGGGTTCGAATATGGTTTGGTTGGGGGTAGGGAGGTGAAACGGCTGCCCGAGCGCCGCGACCGCTTGGCCAAGCGCCATACCGATCATCAACCAAGGTCGGCGGGCCATTTATTTTAGTCTTTAATTTCCTTAATGGCCGTGTTCAACCCGCTGATGATCCGTTCAGCCTCCTTCCGGGAGCAGTCGGGGGTGAAACGGATGATTCCGGTGGCGTTGCGCTGCGTGATCATCGGGGCGGCGAGGACGCGCGGCTCAGTGAACTGGCAGAAGATGGCCATGCGTCTGCCTTTGTTCGACGCTGTGAAACTCTCGAGCACGGCGGTGCCGTGGCGGTTGAATTGAAACTGGAGCGCAAAGCCGCCCCGGGCCTCCATCAGGGTGACTTTTTCCAGATCGGCAGTCGTGAGGAACGGCTCGCTGTTGACATAAAAAATAAACGGATCAGCCCTGTAAACAGCCATTTTCCGGGAATATTTGGTGCCATCATTGTTCTGCTCAAGATAGAGCATGATAAGGCTGTAATTTTCGCCGGTCTTCTTTTTGCCGGGGGACTCGCATCCGAGGCCGAGGCCGAAGGCCAGGACAAAAGCCATCAAAAAATGTTTGAACCTGCTCGCTTCACTCTTCATAATTTTCGGCCGCTCTCCGGAGGGGCAACCTATACCGTCATGGGCAAGCAACACAACAAAGTTATCAAGCGCAAACGCCGCAAGGCCTACCTGAAACGCAAAAAAGCCGCCGTGGACAAGTGACCGGCAAGCCGCCGCGCCACCGCCAAGGCACAGGGGCAGACAGCATAAACAGTTATAATTATGTCGAATATATTTAATAACATAGTCGAAACAGTGGGCCGCACACCGTTGGTTCGCCTCAACAAGGTCGCCGAGGGAGTCGACGCCACCGTGCTGCTTAAGTGTGAGTTTTTCAACCCGCTCTCCAGCGTGAAGGATCGCATCGGCATGTCGATGATCGAGACAGCCGAGCAGGACGGGACGCTGACGAAGGACACCGTCATCATCGAGCCGACGAGCGGCAACACCGGCATTGCGCTCGCCTTCGTGGCGGCGGCCAAGGGGTACCGGCTGATTCTCACGATGCCGGAGACCATGTCGCTGGAGCGCCGCACGCTGCTGGCGATGCTGGGCGCCGAACTGGTTCTGACCGAGGGGGCCAAGGGCATGAAGGGCGCCCTCGAGCGGGCCAGCGAACTGGCCGCTGAGACGCCCAACTCGTGGATTCCGCAGCAGTTCAAGAACCCGGCCAACCCGGAGATTCACCGGCAAACCACCGCGGAGGAGATTTGGAATGACACCGACGGCGCCGTCGACATCGTCGTGGCCGGCGTCGGCACCGGCGGGACGCTCACCGGCTGCTACGAGGTGATTCATCCGCGCAAGCCGTCGTTCCAGGCGATCGCGATGGAGCCGGCCGACTCGCCGGTGATTTCGCAGACGCTGTCCGGCGACGAGTTGACGCCCGGCCCTCATAAGATTCAGGGCACCGGCGCCGGCTTTGTACCGGACAATCTCCACCTCAAGGGCGAGGGCGGCAGCGACCAGATCACCGAGTGCGTCCGGGTCAGCAACGACGATTCGTTCGCGATGGCACGCCGCTTGGCCAAGGAGGAGGGCATCCTGTGCGGCATCTCCAGCGGGGCCAACGTCTGCGCCGCACTCGAGGTGGCCAAGCGCCCGGAGAACGCCGGCAAAACGATCGTCACCTTCGCGCCGTCCACCGGTGAGCGGTACCTGAGCACGCCGTTGGCCGAGGAAGCCCGCGCCCAGGTTGGTAGCTGACCGCGCTTGGCCAAGCTCCTGTAAACCAGACACTTTTATGGACTATCCGATCTCCAGTCGGGCGGCTTCGCTCGCCCCATCATTGACGCTGGCCATCTCGGCCAAGGCCAAGGAACTGCGTGCTGCAGGGGAAGACGTCATCGGCTTTGGTGCCGGTGAGCCAGACTTCGACACGCCGCAGCACATCAAGGACGCCGCCGCTCAGGCACTGGCTGACGGCTTCACCAAATACACCCCCAGCAGCGGCATTCCGGAATTGCGCCAGGCCGTGGCCGACAAGTTCCAAAAAGATTACGGCGTCGAGTACGAGCCGAGCCAAGTAATCGTCAACTGCGGGGGCAAGCACTCCTGCTTCAACGTCATCTACGCCACCTGCGAAGCCGGCGACGAGGTGATCATCCCCGCGCCGTATTGGCTGAGCTACCCGGAGATGGCCAAACTCGCCGGGGCCAAGCCAGTAATCCTCGAGACGACCGACGCCACCGAGTTCAAGGTTACGCCGGAGCAACTTCGCGAAGCCATCACGCCCAACACAAAACTGTTCATCCTCAACTCACCCAGCAACCCGACAGGTTCAGTCTACACCGCCGATGAGATCAGGGCGCTGGGCGACGTCTGCGTTGAGAAGGGCGTGCTCATCATGAGCGATGACATTTACGAAAAGCTCATTTACGACGGGGCCGAGTTCACCAGTGTCACCGGCTTCTCAGAGGACCACTTGGCACACACCATCATCGTGCACGGCTTGGCCAAGGCCTACTCGATGACCGGCTGGCGGATCGGCTTCCTCGCTGCGCCCAAGCCGATCGCCCAAGCGATCAACGCGCTCCAGAGCCACAGCACCAGCAACGCCACCTCGTTCGCGCAGAAGGGTGCCGTGGCCGCGCTCAACGGCCCGCAGGATCACCTCAACGACTGGCTGGCGAAGTTTGATGAGCGCCGCCGTTATGCCGCCGAGCAGTTGAACGCCATGCCCGGGATCAGCTGCATCAACAGCAAGGGAGCGTTTTACCTGTTCCCGAACATCGCAGAGACCGGCCTCAAGTCAGCCGAGTTTTGCGAGCGCCTGCTCGAGCAGGCCAAGGTGGCGGCCGTGCCCGGCGTCGCCTTCGGTGCGGACAACAACTTCCGCATCAGCTACGCCACCAGCATGGAAAACATCCAGACCGGCATGGCCCGGCTGGAGGAATTCTGCAAAAGCCTGTAGCCAGCAGAAAACAGACAAGAAAGACACGGATGAATCTGTCTGAATTCGTGGAATCCGTGGCTGTAAAATCCTCCAACTTCGCAGAATCTGCGCGCCAATTTTCCCATGCGGCGCGCTGGGTCACCGAGCCCTAACTTCTCGCTTGGCCAAGCCGGGTGAGAGGCAGTTAAATCGGCGGTCTTTTCTTGCGTTGTGAGGCCGGGGTTGTAGCTTCCTTATTTGCCTTGGGACTGCTTGTGTGAGCCGATTATTCTTCAACCGTTACATTTCCGGATCCCGATGGCGGGTGGCGTTTACGCTGATCGAACTGCTGGTGGTGATTGCCATCATCGCGATCTTGGCGTCGCTGCTATTGCCGGCCTTGGCCAAGGCGAAGGATCAGGCGCGCTTGGCCAATTGCCTCTCGAATCAGCGCCAGTGGGGACTGGGGCTGCAGTTGTATCTTGTGGACAACAACGACTCGCTGCCCCGAGACGGGATGGGCGCCAATGGCAGATACCCCGGTGTGCCGCCACCCTCCGGTACGCCGAAGGATCCGAGCGCCTGGTTTAATCTGCTGCCGCCGTTCATGGGCGAGATGACGCTGATGCAGTATTGGAAGCGGCCGACCGTGGTGTATCAGGACAATGTCAAAAACCTGCCTTTCCCCGGGGGGCGGGGGAAGATTTGGCATTGCCCGAATGCTGGGATGACGCCGGAGGAGTTGAAGCAGTTGAAGGGCGGCGGTCGAAACGGTTTTTTCAGTTACGCGATGAACATCGACCTGAAGCGGGGCACGGTGAACTCGTACCTGCCGTACCCCCGGATGCCCAAGGCGACGGATCTCCCCAACCCTTCCGCGACGGTTGGGACGATGGACATGTATTTCAGCTCTTCGGAGGGCTTGGGAAATCCGTACTACTCGGTGAACCCGGCGGCGCGTTGGAGAGCCTTCCCGGAGCGGCACAAAGGGCAGGGCGGCGTGCTGTC
>JASMKO010000069.1 GCA_030749225.1 Verrucomicrobiota bacterium | reverse complement strand
TCCGCTGCTTTTGTCGCAAGCGGATGCACCGTCACTACGGCACCGGTTCGTTTCGCTGCCTGACCAAGCGGAAGCACGAGAAGCAGCAGGATGGCGATTCGATTCAACAAGACCGGCGTAGGATGTTGGGTGGGATTGGATGTTGCAAGGCCGCTTCTCGGTTTTCGTAATGAGACACGAATTTTCTTGGGTAATTATTTTTAGTTTACTCTTTCAGTTCTCGACAGTCTTTGTTTGAAATTTGTTATTTCTATGTCCCGGTTTGGAGTTTTGAACATTTCAATTCAGATAATCTTTGAGCGTTTATAGAGCATAAAAAAAGTTGAATCAATCGCTGATGGGAATATGCTGCGGTTCCGTGTGACAATGAACATTCGATTTAAACTTTTTGGGGGACTTGTTTGCTTTTGGGGTTGTGTTCCAAGTTGGATTGCGGCTGAGGTGGAAATGCTGAAGACAGCGGATGCCTTTTTTCAAGACACGAAGATATGGAGCGTGGCGTTGACTGTGACGCCTGAAAATTACACCTCGCTTGAGCCGAAAGCCGGGAGGGGCTTTGGAGCGGATTTTGAGTACGTGCGTGCTAATGTCGCGATTGCGGGCGGGTTTTTTGAGGATGTCGGGCTCCGGTATAAGGGTAATTCCAGTTTCTCGACGGCACGTGATATCCCCAAAAAATCGTTCAAGATTGATTTTAATCGCTTTGTGAAGGGGCAGAAATTCCTCGGGCTGACCAAGTTGAACCTGAATAACAACGTCCTTGATCCATCACAGATTAGAGAGGCGTTGGCATACCGGCTTTGGCGAAAGTTGGAGTTGCCGGGGTCAAAGACCACATTTGCGCGGGTGACGCTGACGGTTCCGGGCCGCTACGACAAGAAACTACTAGGTCTTTACGTTGTGGTGGAGCAGGTCAACGGGTCATTTCTTGAGGAACGGTTCGGCACGGATAAGGGTCTGCTACTCAAGCCGGAGCGAAGCCTTTCGATGCCGTATCTCGGCGAGGCGTTTGCGGAATACGAGAGGGTGTATGTACCCAAGTCCAGCACGAAGCCGCGCTTGGCCAAGCGTCTTATTGCCTTCACATGGCTGGTGAACCAAGCGGACGATATGGCGTTCGCGGAAAAGATCGGCGACTTTGTGGAATTAGAGCGTTTGGCCAGGTTCACCGCTGTGCACGCCGTATTGTCTCACTTGGACAGCTTCCTTTTGCGTGGCCACAATTATTATCTCTATTTACCAAAAGCTAGTGGCAGGTTTGTATTCCTACCGTGGGATTTAAACAGCACCTTTGCCAGTCATCGTTCGGCGGGCAGCCCGGAGCGGCAGTTTGACCTCAGCGTGAACCAGCCATTTGCAAAGGGTCAGCGGTTACTCGAACGCTTGATGAAGCTTAAACCGTTCCGTGAGTTGTATAAGGACGAGTTGAAAAAGTTGATGGGCACACATTTCGCCAAAGAGGCGATCGCGCGTGACATGGCGCAATTTCGCAAGGCAGTCGAACCAATAGTTCGGGAGGATGAATACACTGATTTTAATGAGTTTTTGAATAATTTCGAAATCCCTAAGGAGACTGTGCTAACGGAAAGGCGAGTCAAAAATCGCGTGGTGCGCAAGCCACTTTTGCGTGAATTTGTCGCGAAACGCCACGAATCGGTCGCCGCACAATGGGCTGGCGAACGGGAGGGCTATACACCGGGGCTGCGTCAGCGGGCTGGGAACAGAGGGGTAAGAAGGCCGCGTCGTTAAAGCAGTGACCACTTGGCCAACCGGAGGACGGCGCGGGAGTTGCCGCTCAATTGCTCGTACCAGGCGGTGAGCAGGGTGCTGTCGGGCAGTTCGATGGTGGAAGGGTAGCCAAGGTCGCCGTTCGCGCCGTCGCCGGAAATCGTGATTGGCTCGCCCCAGGTTTTGCCGTGGTCTTTGCTGATACGGGCCTGATTGCCGAACGGCCGTCGCCGGTAGCCGTAGCTCATCAGCAGCCGGCCATCCTTCAACCGCAGCAGGTGCGACGGCAGGCCCCAGACACCGATCGAATGTGGCATGCTCCAAGTCTTTCCGCCGTCGGTGGATTCGCTTTGAAGGGTCTCACGACTGTGGTTGGCGTTGTGATTCCGGATCTGCGCTATAATGGTGCCGTTGGCGGCCTCGACCGCGTGCAGTTCGTGATACTCGGCAGGATCGTCGCCGGGGCGGGTGGGGATCTGCGCCAGCTTCTGCCACGTTTTGCCGTCGTCCTTTGATTCACAAACACCATTCCACTTGCCGGTTTTCCACAAATCTTTCCCGGCGTAAAGCAGTCGGCCGTCGGCGAGCTGAATCGGGCCGTGCGGGCTGTTGACGATCGAGTCGTACGGCGTGGACCACGTCACACCGCCGTCGGTCGAGCGCAGTATCCATGTGCCGAGTTGTACCTTGCGTTCGGTGGCACTGATGCGGTGGTGCGCCCCCCGCCAGCGTGCCTGCCGCGCGGCGTCCCAATTGTTGATGGCGCCGCTGTCAAAATAATGCTCGTAGGCCAGCGACGAAAACGTGGTGGCGAGCAGAGTGCCCTTCGTAGTCTCGAGGATGCCGGCGTCGCGGTCGTCGATCGCGAGGTCGAGCAGCACCCGGGGGTACGTCCACGTTTTGCCGTTGTCATCCGAGCGCATCAGCTCGACTTGGCCAAACGGGCAGACGTGCCCCTCGCGGCCTCCGGTGCAGATGAGGAGCAACTGGCCATTACGCCGCCGGGCCAGTGTTGGCCAACCGTGGTAATGATTGGGTCGCAGGCTAACGACCCGGATGTCGTGCACCTTGGCCAACGGCTTGGCCGCCTGAACGCGGATGTGAGGGGCAAGTACCGCGCCAAGGCCAAGCGCAGCGGAACGGCGCAACGCGCGGCGCCGTGAAAGAGGCTGAGGCTTCATGGCCGAGACGGTAATGGAAAAAGGAGGCTTAGCCAAGTACGGTTGGCGCATGGCCAAGTTTTCACCAGCGAAACTGTATCACTATCGGGCGACCATCACGGCGGTGTACGACGGCGACACCTGCACCGCGGATGTCGACCTTGGATTCAAGGTGGTGGTACGCGGCGAGAAAATCCGACTGGCGCGGATCAACGCCCCGGAGATTCGTGGGGCGAACCGCAAGGCCGGGTTGGTGAGCCGCGATTTCCTGCGCGAACTGATCCTCGGCCGGGAAGTGCTGCTGAAAACCATCAAGGACAAACGCGGCAAATACGGCCGTTATCTCGGCGAGATCGTCGTGAAACAGGGCCGCCGCAACGTGAACGCGAACGACGCCCTCGTAAGTGCCGGTCACGCGAAGTATGTGGAGTATTGAGCCGGTTACGCCTGCGTTTTGCTGCGACGTGAGGAGATGAAAATCGTGGCACCGAGGCCGATCGGGATGGCGCTCAGGAGGGTCATCACGATGATGATGAGGGCGAGTTGGGCGTCGTCCATCGGGTGCGCCGCCGGCTTGAATTCCATTTCGGCAACGACCGGCAAGTGGTCGGAGGCGTCCGTCCGCGGCACTCGCGCCCAGCGGAGCTTGAAGTTTTTTTTGTCGGAAACCCAGATGTAATCGATGCGGCGAGTCGGCTGAGCGCTGGTCATGGTGAGGCCGGGGCCTTGGCCGACGAGACTCCATGAGTCGGTCCATTTTTTGCTCATTCGTTTGTGCAACTCGCTGTCGGGTGTGTCATTGAAATCTCCGCAAAATATGATCGGCAGTCCCTCGAATTTCGCAAACAGTTCATCGAACTGCGTTTGGCTGAACAGTCGCTCCGCTTGATCCTTGGTATGGTCGAGGTGGGTTCCGGCGAACAGCACCCGCCCCTGGCCGACGTCGAGCACGGCCTGCAGGACACCGCGCGGTTCACCGTCTCGCGCCTGTTTGAGGACGTGGTTTTCGACTGAATCGATCGGGTGTTTGCTGAGGATGGCGGTTCCGTATTTGCCACCCTGAAAATCGAGGTTCGCGCCGAACGCGACGTGCATGTTGGTGCGCTTGGCCAAGTCGGCCGCCATGTCGATGCCGCCAGTGCGTTCGGTATTTTTGTCGACTTCCTGCAGGGCGACGGCGTCGGCGTTGGCGTCCGTGATGACCTTGGCGATGCGATCGAGATCGACTTTACCGTCCAGTCCCTCGCCGTGATGGATGTTGTACGTCATCACGCGGAAAATGATCGGCGAAACCTTGGGTGGCTTGCAGCCGGTGAGTGCAAGGAGGCCGATGAGGACGAGGGACAACCCAAGTGGAACGCCACCCAAGCGCTTGGCCAAGCGGGGAGAATGCGCGGCAGTTGCCGCGTTGCGCGGCCGCTTGTCCATTCGTCGGGAAAATGAAATCAAATTGGCTGAGGGCTATTTATTCTTCTCGCGCTTGAGGCGGAAGTCGGCCGGGCGCTTGTTCTGTTTTGGCCAATAGTCCCCCCGCCGAAAGCTGTACTCCTTCGGGTCAAACTTGCCGG
>JASMKO010000068.1 GCA_030749225.1 Verrucomicrobiota bacterium | reverse complement strand
CCCACTCCGATGCCGCCTAGAACAATGCGGTTACTGGGAGCAACACTCCCGTTCTTTCCGAGGGCACTGGCCGGGATCAGGGCGGGTATGCCGATGGAAGCAAGGGCAGCAGACTTCAAAAAAGTGCGTCGGGTCGTTCTTGTACTCATACAGCGAGGGGAATTTGTGGAATAATTTGCGAAAAAAGAAAAGCTCTGACATCTCGAAGCTCCTAGGTTATTCCTACTATACAGGGATGGAGAATGAGAATTCCTGAAAACGCACTAACTAATCTAACTATTAAGTTCATCATATGGAGATCAAGATAGTGATGAGGATGAGTATTGTTTGTTTCATCCCTTCAACAACACATCATCCAACGCGCCGGTGCTGTCGGAGAATTTTTCAGTGGGCACGCTGAGGGCGTTGAGCATTGTCACATACAGATTATTGAGCGGTACTTTGCGGTCGTTGAGCATGTGGAACTCACCGTGTTTGAGGCCGAGGTTTTTGCCGCCGCACAAGAGGAGCGGGTAGTTACTGTTGTTGTGAGTGTTGCTGTTGCTGCAGCCGTAATAGATGAGGGCATTGTCGAGCAGGGAGCCGTTGGCCTCGGGTGTGGCGGCGAGTTTTTGGATGAACTCGGCGAGCAACTCTCCCTGAAACTGATCGTACTTGGCGAGGCCGCCGCCTGCGGGGTTGCGACCGATGCCGGCGTGGGCGAGGCCGTGGTGGCCGCCGCCGATGCCGAGAGTTTGCGGGATGTTATCCCACGCACCGCCGCCCATGCTCTGCAGCATGTAGGTGGCATAACGGGTGGTATCGGTCTGGAAGGCGAGATAAATCAAATTGTACATCGTGCGAATGAAGGCGGCCGGTTCCCTCACGGTGGCTTCCAAAGCGAGTTGCTTGGCGTCGACCTTGGGCTTGGGCGTATCGGACCAGCTTTGCATGCGCTCAATGTCCTTTTCCACATCGCGGATGGAATGCAGGTAATGCTCGAGCTTCTCGGAGTCCGCACGGCCAAGGCGGCGTTTCAAATCCTTGTGACTCTCCAGCACGCGATCAACCAACCGTCGGCCGGTAGCGAGCTGGCGTTTGTTGCCCCGCTGCAGCTTGGGATCGGAGTTGAACATGTTGTCGTACAACGCCAGCAGGTTGTTGGTGGACGGAATGGGCCGGCCAAACTGGTTGTACGAGAGCGTGCGCGAAGCGCCCTTGGTGCCGAGGCCTCCTTCGTTGCCGAGCACGAGGCTGGGGTATCGGGTCTTTTTGCCGTGCACGCCGGCGGCGACTTGGTCGATGGATGGATACTTCACGGCATCGCCGATGTTACTGCCGGTGAGGAAGGAATCCGCCGTGCCATGGCCATTGGCGCGGATGACGCGCGGATGCTCGAGGCCATACAGCACGGTAGTTTGGTCGGTGAATTCATTGAACCCGGCCATCGATTTGCCGAACTGCATTTTGCCGTCGACCACGCGCGGGTACCAGCTCCAGTCGCGCGCGGGATGATCATCGGCCAGTGTGATGGCAAAGCCGTGCCCCACGTACAACGCGAGGAATCGCTTGGGCGGCATGGCGGCTTTGGCCTGGGGTGCGGCGTTTGCAGCGTCTAAGCTTTCCAGCCACGGCAAAGTCAAAGCCACACCCGCCCCTCGGAGAAAGTGGCGGCGATTGAGTTGGAGTGATTCGTTCATGGCGTGTCCTTAAATAATTTCGATGTCACGATGGCCTTGATGAGCGTGCGCATCTTGTGGGTGTCGGCTTGGAAAATCTTTTTCAGGCGGAGCAGTTCGGCGTTGTCGCGGTAGGTGGGCGGCCGGCCGATGGCGTGGGACAGGACGTGGCCGGTGAAGGCGTAGGCGAAGTCATCCGCCCGTTCGGTCCGCAGGTATTTCTTGAGGGCCGCCATGCCATTGATGGATTGCCCGCTGATTTCTGCCGATTTCACCACGGGATGAAACTGCCGGCGCTTCGTGCCAATGCTCAAGATTCTCTCACGCGGCAGGCCGATAGCGTCAAAGCCTTCCATCGTGATGCCCCACGGGTCGATGTCCTTGTGGCAGTCGTAGCACGTGCCCACGCGATGGGCCTCGAGTTTTTGTTTGATGGAAAAGGTATCGACCTGTTCGGCCGGCAGATCGGCCAGCGCGGGCACATCGGGCGGTGGCTCGGAAGGCGGATCGCCCAGCAGGCGCGCGCGCAGCCACACACCGCGGTTCACCGCGTGCGCGTCCTGCCCGTTGGAATACGCCAGCAACACGGTAGCCTGCGTGAGCACCCCGCCGCGGCCGGCCGGCGCGGGTTGGCGCGCAAATTTCTGCCCCGCCACGTCGGCCATGCCGTAGTGCTTGGCGACGCGTTCGTTGACGATCACAAAATTCGAGTCGAGCACATTAAGACAACTGAGATCATTGCGCAGCAGCTCACTTATGAACGCAACGGATTCATCCTTCAACGCCGCCTTCGTTGTGGGGCGCCAATTGCGATAGTAATTAGGATCGATGGCGATTTGGTCGAACGCGCTGAAACCGATCCACTTGGCAGTGAAATCGGCCACGAACCGTTCAGCGCGCGGATCCGCCAACAGCCGGTCCACCTCGCGCACCAGATCGGAGTCGGCAATCGGCTTGGGTTGATCCGCCAGCGCCAGCAACTTGGCGTCCGGCGGACCGTTCCAGAGAAAAAAGGCGAGGCGCGAAACCAGCTCGTGATTCCTCGCCCGCGCATCCGTCCCCATCCGCGCGAGGTACATGAATTTCGGATCACTCAACACCAGCGCCAGCGCATTGCGCAAAGCCTCCAGCTCGGTGGCGCCGGTGGCGAACTCCTCCGCCAACACGCTATCGAGATACGCCGCCATGTCCTTGTCGAGGGGCCCCCGCCATGCGCGCGCGGCGAAGACGCGCAGCTTCTCCGTCAGCACCTTGCGCTCAAGCTGGTCGCCCACCATAAAACTCTGTAGCAACGGTGGCGGCCAACTGGCGTGGTACGGCAGCTCAAATTCCACCTGCTCCACCACCACGTGCCCGTGGTTTTTCATCACGTCACGGAAGATCGACTTGGTCTTCCCCTTGCCGCCCGGGTGTGCCGCGGCCGGACCGAGGTAGGAACGAATGAGGCCGCGCTGTTCCCCAAAGGCATCGATCCAAATATCATCCGGCCGCACGAGATACACCTCACCACTGCGATCGGCCTCGCCAAACGCCCGCGGCTGTGGAAAGCCGACCAGCGCGTTGTTGTTTTGAATGGACAGGATGCGCCACGTCTTGAGGCGTTGGCGCATTTCCTTTTTGTTTTTGGCGGGTCCCCGCTCGATGGGCTCCAGACTCATGCCGACCCAGTCGCGCACATTCCCGAACAGCTCAAATGTCTGCGGCCCTTTTTTCACCGGTACGGTGAGGCTGCCCACCCGCTTGTACGGGCGCATGAAACCTTCATCGAGATACAGCGAAAGCTCCTGTGGCGCGGCCTTGCCGGCATCGGTTGGCGGCTCGTTGCGCACGGTGATGCGGATGCGGAACTCGCCCTCGGGCCGGTTGTCCTTCAGGTACATCCGATACTCGTGCTTGGGCGGCAACGGAATCTCAAACTTGTCCTCGAGCCATTTCGGGCCGTTGTAAAGATTGCGCCGACTGCGCTCGCTCATGCCCCAGCTGGTGAGATAATGTTGCTTCTCCCAATCGCTGCCGGTGAGCCGATACATGTTTTCCCGCACTGCCGGATCCGGCGTGGCATCGGCGATTGCCAGTCGCAACTGTTCCAAATACAGCGCCATGTATCCGCCGGAAATGGCAAACTCCTCCTGCAACGAGTACCCGTGTTTGTCCACCGGATCCTCAATCAGGCTATCCGCCACGTGCCTCGAGACGCCCAGCAAATCCTGCAAGCTGTGCGCCAGTTGATTGTTCGAAAGCCGCATCAACGGATCCGCCGGTCCGCGCGCATCCGCCTCATGTCGAGCCAGTGCTGGCAGCACCTGCGCCAAAAATGCTTGGCGCGTATCCGCTTTCGGCCGCTGCTCGACATCCTTCGGTGGCATATCGCCCCGCTGCAATTGATGCACCACCTCGCGCCACGCCTCATAATTCTCCGCCACCACCGGCAGCCCCAACGAATCCAACCGCACCATTCCCTTTGCCTTCTCCGCGTTGTGACACTTCACACAATGCGCCTCGAAAAACGCCAACGGCTTTGCCACCAGTGTTCCGGCGAGGAATAGGCCAAACCATACTAGTTGAAAAGGGATTCGGTTCATCCGACTTCTGGGAGACTACAAACAAATTGGTGCCCGCACAAGTCACCGGAGCGACATCCGGCCACTACTGCTTTGGTGCGGCCAACACCGGAGCTTCAAAAAAGGAACCCTCTACAACCTCTTTGAGCAGCAAAAAATCCGTGGATACAATCTCAGGCCCACGGGGCACGTCAAAGGGGTGCGCCTATGGGACATGGCCAGTATCCGTGATTACATCTATTCGCAGGGGGATTAAGCCCAAATCCATCTCCTCATCCATAAACATTATACGCTTCATATCTTGACCTATATGACCATCCTGACCACCTTAAGCTTTGTTGGAAATGTTGTAAGTTTCTGTAGTAAGTTCGCTCTTTTTCAAAGAGGAAAATTAAGAATAACACTGTTTTTGTGGGTTAAAATGAAGGTGGAGCGGGTGATGGGAATCGAACCCACGTCTCATCGTTTGGAATCAGTGGAGTCTTTCATGCTGAGTTCATCGGGTTGCTATTTCGCCTCGTCGCGTTTCTTTCGGATGGTTTCTCGGAGTGCCTCGGTCTCTTTGAGTTCGTCCGTTCGCATGCTGATATAGCCGGCTTTTTGGTTCACCGCCAGGTAGACTTCCTCGGCGTCGACATAGGTGGCCTTGAGGTCGCCCATCGCCAGATAGACCTTGGCTCGGCTGCGCAGGTGCGGGATGGAGATCTTCTGTGCGGGCTTCTTTTTCTCGCCCTCCGGCGTCGGCTCTTCGACAGGTGCGAATGCGAAGGCC
>JASMKO010000067.1 GCA_030749225.1 Verrucomicrobiota bacterium | reverse complement strand
TGGGAAAGCGCTGGCAGTTTTTCCGGAGTTCAATTTCTGCTTGTATGGTTTTTTTACGGAACACTTTTTTGGCTATAACTGCATGGTTGGCGCTTGGCGAAGCCCACGGGGCGTCACCGGGGGAGGTGCGGTTTGGGGTGGCGGTGCGGCCATTGTTGTCGCATCACTGCGTGCAGTGCCACGGCCCGGACGAGGCTCGTCGCGAGGCCAAGCTGCGGCTCGACACCGAGGACGGCCTGTTTGGAGGTTCCGAAGACGAGCGGATTGTTGTGCCGGGCCAGCCGGACGCAAGTTTGTTGTACCAAAAAATCACCGCGCACGACCCCGACGACCGGATGCCGCCGCCGGAATCCAAGAAGGTGATGTCGGCGGACGAGATCGCCACGATCCGGCGCTGGATCGAGCAGGGCGCGGAGTGGGAGGGCCACTGGGCGTTTGTCACGCCCCAGCGCCCTGGACTGCCCAGCGTGCAGCACCGCGCCTGGCCAAGGAACGCGATCGATTTTTTCACGCTGGCCCGGATGGAGGCCAACGGGCTGGAGCCGTCGTCGGAGGTGGATCGCCGGACACTCATCCGCCGGGTCTGTCTCGATCTGACTGGGTTGCCTCCGTCGCCGGAGGCTGTCGAGCGGTTCGTCAACGACACCGACCCGAACGCCTACGAGATGCTTGTTGACTCGTTGTTGGCGAGCGAGCGTTACGGCGAGCGGATGACACTGGCGTGGATGGACGCAGCGCGGTACGGCGACTCGAGTGTGTTTCACGACGACGGCGTGCGGTTCATGTGGCCTTGGCGCGACTGGGTGATCCGCGCTTACAATGACAACAAACGGTTTGACGAATTCACGGTGGAGCAGTTGGCCGGCGACCAGTTCGAGAACGCGTCTCTCGAGAATAAAGTGGCTTCCGGGTTCAACCGCAACCACGGCACGACTGACGAGGGCGGGTTGATCGAGGAGGAGTACCGCGTCGAGTACAATGTCGACCGTGTCAAGACGACCTCCAATGTCTGGCTGGGCCTGACGATGGAATGTGCCCAGTGTCACGACCACAAGTACGATCCGATTTCGCAGAAGGAGTACTACCAGTTTTACGCCTACTTCAACATCAACTCCGACGCTGGCAATCAGACGCGCAACGGCAACTCTGCTCCGATGGTCAAGGTACCCAGCATGGCCGAGCGCGCGGAGTTGCAGCAGCGCCGCGACCGCGTGGCCGCCGCAAAGAGCGAGCGCGCCAAGGCCAAACCCAGTGCGAAGGAAACGGACGAGTGGATCGCTGACCACCGCGTCAGCGAGTTGCCGGCACCGCCGACGCTGGGCGGTTGGCATTTCCTCGGCAGCTTTACCGGTAAAAACAAGGACGCCGCCTTCAAAAAGGATTGGGGCCCGGAGAAAAAGGTGGACTTGGCCAAGGAGCACGGCGACAAAAAATGGGAACCGCGTGACTACGAGGATGGCAAGGTGCACACCGTCGCCATCCCGGAGAACAGCGCGGCTTATTTTTATCGGACCGTGTCGACGACTGCCGCACGTGAGGTGATGGTCTCGCTCGGCAGCGATGACGCGATCAAGGTGTTCCTCAACGGCAAACAGGCGTTCGCCAACAACACCTCGCGCGGCCCGGCGCCCGATCAGGACAAGGCCAAGCTCGCGTTGTCGGAGGGTGAGAATCACCTGTTGCTCAAGATCGTTAACGCCGGCGGCCCGGCCGGTTTTTATTTCAAGCTCGGCGGCTCCGCGTTGCCGGAAAATATCTTGGCGCTGCTGGCAGAGGATGTTTTGAGCGCCGAGCACTTGGCCAAGCTGCAGGAGTATTATGAAAAATCCGTCTGGCCCTTGGCCAAGGAGTTGAATGCAAAAATCAAGGCAGCAGAGAAGGCGGTCGCGGATTTTGACAAGTCGATCGTCACCGTGATGACGATGGGCGACTTGGCCAAGCCGCGCAAAACCTATCTGCTTGAGCGCGGCCATTACGGCTCGCCGAGGAAGGAGGATGAGATTTTCCCCGGCGTGCCGGTCGCGTTGCCGCCGTTGCCGGACGGGGCGCCGTCTAAACGGATCGGATTGGCCAAGTGGATCGCCGATGACGACCACCCGCTCACGGCTCGGGTGGCGGTGAATCGTTACTGGTCGATGATCTTCGGCAAGGGGCTTGTGACCACGGTGATGGATTTCGGGACGCGTGGCGCACTGCCGAGTCACCCGCGGCTGCTGGATTGGCTGGCACGCGACTTCGCCGATGGTGGTTGGAATGTGAAGCGCGTGTTCAAGCAGATGCTGATGTCCTCGACTTACCGGCAGCAGTCCGCCGCTACTGCGGAACAGCTCCGGCGAGATCCGGAGAATGTGTATCTTTCCCGTGCGCCGAGACTGCGCTTGCAGGGCGAGTTCATCCGCGACAACGCGCTCGCTGTGAGCGGTGTGCTTAATGACAAGATTGGTGGCCCCAGCGTCAAGCCATACCAGCCGCCGCGCATCTGGAACGAGGTGGCGCTCAACGGCGGCCTCTTTTACAAGCCCGACAAGGGTGCAAAACTTTACCGCCGTTCGATGTACACTTACTGGAAACGCTCCGCACCCATGCCCAGCATGATGGCGTTCGACGCGCCGACGCGGGAGAAGTGCGTCGTACAGCGGCCGCGCACAAACACGCCGATGCAGGCGCTGGTGACCCTCAATGACGTGCAGTTCGTTGAGGCGGCTCGGTTTTTTGCGCAGCGGGTGCTGCAGCAGGGCGGGGCGGATTTTGAAGCTCAACTGGATTACGCGATGCAGCTTACTACAGCGCGCCCGGCGGACGAGTTGCGCAGGCGTGTGTTCCGCAGCCTGTACGACAATCAGCTGAAAGTGTTCCAGGATGACGCCAAGCGCGCAGTGGAACTACTGGATTTCGGCGAGGCCAAGCGGGACGAATCGCTCGACCCGGCTCGGCATGCTGCCTGGATCACCGTGGCCAGCGCCATTCTCAATCTCGACGAAGTTATCACCAGAGAGTGACACATGATACCCACATTCAACTCTGACCATCTGCTTGACCGCCGCCGGTTCCTGAACTTGGGGGCACGCGGCATGGGGGCGCTTGGCCTCGCGTCGCTCGCTCAGCCCGGCCTGCTCAACGCCGCCACCGGCCGCGGGGGCGGGGCGCTTGACAACCCGCACTTCAGGCCAAAGGCCAAGCGAGTGATCTACCTGTTCTTCTCCGGCGGTCCGTCGCACATCGACATGTACGACTTCAAACCGGGGATCCGCAAGGTTCACGGCATCGAGTTGCCGGATTCCATCCGGCAGGGCCAGCGTATCACCGGCATGACGTCTGGGCAGAAATCATTCCCGTGCGTCGCGCCGATGTTCGAGTTCAAGCAGCACGGACAGAGCGGTGCTTATTTTAGTGAGATTCTGCCACACATCGCCTCACTCGCCGACGAGATGACGCTTATCCGCAGCGTCAACACCGAGGCGATCAACCACGACCCGGCGATCACCTACATCAACACCGGCACCCAGCAGTTGGGCCACCCGAGCATGGGCGCCTGGCTCAACTACGGCCTCGGCAGCCCGACCCACAACCTGCCGGGCTACATCGTCATGATCTCAAAGGGGCGCGGCGGCAGCCAGGCGCTCTACTCGCGGCTTTGGGGCAGCGGCTTCCTGCCTTCGAAATACCAGGGTGTGAAATTCCGTAGCTCCGGCGAGCCGGTACTGTTTCTCAACGACCCGCCCGGCATCAATCGTGACTCGCGCCGGGCGATCCTAGACAGCATCCGAGCCGTCAATGAGGCCAAGTTCGCCGAGACGCGCGACGCCGAAATCCAAGCGCGTATTGCCCAATACGAGATGGCGTTTCGTATGCAGGCTAGCGTGCCGGAGTTGACCGACCTCAAGTCTGAGCCGGAACACATATTCGACCTGTACGGTAAAGACGCCAAAAAGCCGGGCAAGTTCGCATATAACTGCATCCTAGCGCGGCGCATGCTTGAGAGCGGCGTTCCGTTCGTGCAACTGTTCCACCGTGGCTGGGATCAGCACGGGAATTGTCCGCGCGACGTCCGCTACCAATGCGAGGATGTCGACCAACCTGCGGCCGCGCTCGTGAAGGACCTCAGGCAGCGTGGCATGCTCGACGACACGCTCGTCATCTGCGGCGGCGAGTTTGGCCGGACGATCTACTCGCAGGGCGCGTTGACCAAGGACAATCACGGTCGCGATCACCACGGCCGGTGCTTCTCAATGTGGATGGCCGGCGGCGGCATCCGGAAGGGCCAC
>JASMKO010000066.1 GCA_030749225.1 Verrucomicrobiota bacterium | reverse complement strand
GGAGCGGATGCCGAGTTGATGCTCCAGCGCCTCACGAACCCCGGCGGGAAAACCCAGTTGGTTGAGTGTCAATTGTTGTTCCTCGTAAAAGAGGCGCAGCACCAGTTTCTCGCCGGTCACAGTCGGGTAGGTGGAGACGCGTACATCGCTGGCCAGCCCCACTTCATCGGCGGCAATCCGGCCGTCCTGCGGCAGCGACTCGACGTAGGTCTTGAGCTTGGCCAAATATTTGACCCGGCCAACAATCAGTTTGGCCGCCTCGGCTGGGAGCGTGCCGACATGGGTGAGCACACCGTCCAGCCGGAACTGCACGCGGCACCCTTCGCGATCCATGTGCAGATGGACGTCGCTGGCCTGGTGCCGGGTGGCAAACTGCAAAAGCCACTCGACCGCCGCGGTTGAGTCTTGCCCATCGAGCGGCGGTGCCCAGTTGATGGCTTGAGCCGTTGGATCCAGTTGCATTGTGTCGACAAGACAGTGGACTTCACACAGTCTTTTGTCGATTATAATAAATTTTGAGAAATAGTCAGCCGGTAATTTTTTCGGCCAGTTCCTCGGCGGGATAGGTCCAGATCTCGGCGAGGGTAGGGTGATAGTGGGGGGTGGTGGCCAACTCGGCGACAGTCATGCGCTTGGCCATAGCCATGACGATCTCGTGGATTAATTCGCCGCCCGTCGGGCCGACACACGCGCCACCGATGATTTCGCCCGTCTCGGGATCGCACAGCAGTTTCACAAAGCCGTGCATGGCGTCCATGATGATCGACTTGCCGTGGTCGTTGAAAGGATAGCTCGCGGTGTGGTACGGGATGCCCTGCGCATTTGCCGCCTTTTCGGTCAGGCCGACGGTGGCGGCCTGCGGGTCGGTGAACACGACGCTGATCAACAGTCGGTCCTCCATCGAGCGCGGGTCGTCGGGGTGCAGCATGTTGTGCGCAGCGGTTTCGCCCTGCTGGATGGCGATGTGCACGATTTCGTGCGGGCCGGCGCAGTCGCCACCGGCGTAGATGTGCGGCGTGCGGGTTTGCATCTGCGTGTTGCAGAGGATGCGGCCGTTGTCGGTCTCGACGCCGGCATTCTCGAGTGCGAGCGGGCCGGTGTTGGGCGAGCGGCCCAGCCCGTGAAACACCGCCTCGGCGCGGGCTTCGTGCCGTTTGCCGTCCCGCTCGTACACGATTACTTTGTCGTTGCCGTCTTGCCGCGCGTCGATGAGCGAGCAGCCGGTGAGAACGGTGATGCCTTCGTCGTGGAAAGCGGACTCGACTGCGGCGGTGACATCGTCGTCAAAGGAGCGCAAAATGTGCGGGCTACGCTGGAGCACGGTCACCTTGACATCGAATCGCGCGAAGAACTGGGCGAACTCGACTGCCACCGCGCCGCCGCCGAGCACGAGGATCGACTTCGGCAGTGACTCGAGGCGCAGCGCGTCGTCGCTGGTGAGGCAGCCGAGCTTGGCCAAGGCAGGCAACGGCAACTCGGCCACCCGCGAGCCGGTGGCGATCATGATCTGCCCGGCGGTGATCGCTTGGCCGTTGTCCAACTCAAGCGTGTGTGGATCGCGGAACTTGGCCAAGGCGCGAATCAGTTCGAAGCGGTCGTCCTGTAGTTGGCCGCGACGGTAGCTGGCGAATTCCTCGATCATCGCTGCCTTGCGCTGCATCAACGCCGCGAAATCGAAGCCGACCTCACCCGGCTCGAGCCCCCAAATGCCGGAGCGCCTTGCTTGGTGCCGCACCTCGGCAGCGTGCAGCAACGCCTTTGTCGGCATGCAGCCGCGCAGGATGCAGAGTCCGCCCAGTTCCCCGCCGCCCTCGGTGACGACCGTGCGCCGACCGGCGGCGGCGGTCGCCCGGGCGGCGGCGTAACCGGCACTGCCACCGCCGATCACTGCAACCTCATATTCGTACGCTCTCATGTCACTTGGCCAAGGTGTACCGGAGGGAAGGCCAAGCGGGAAGGATTGACTTTTTTGAGTTGATCCAGTAGCCAATTTGCCCATCGGAGAAACAGAACATGGCCGCAAAAGCTTCCCCCAAGACCCCGTCCGCCGGACTTGATAAACGCAGCGCTGACCTCGAGTCAGCCATCGCCGCAATCACCAAGAGCTTCGGCGAAGGCTCGATCATGCGGCTCGGTGACGAGGGGGCGAACCTGAAGATTGACGCCATTTCCACAGGCTCGCTTGGCCTCGACATGGCGCTGGGTGTGGGAGGGGTGCCGCGCGGGCGCATCATCGAGATTTACGGGCCGGAGTCGTCCGGCAAGACGACGGTCATGCTGCACGTCGTCGCCAACGCGCAAAAGGCCGGCGGCACGGCGGCGTTCATCGACGCCGAGCACGCGCTTGACCCGGCGTACGCGGCCAAGTTGGGCGTGAACCTCGACGAGTTGCTGATCTCCCAGCCGGACAGCGGCGAGGAGGCGTTGACCATCTGCGAGACGCTGGCCCGCTCCGGAGCGCTGGACGTGATCGTGATCGACTCCGTGGCGGCGCTCGTGCCCAAGGCAGAGCTGGAGGGCGACATGGGCATGGCAACAATGGGCATGCAGGCGCGGCTTATGAGTCAGGCGTTGCGCAAGCTGGCCGCCATCCTCGGCAAGTCCCGGACGATGTGCCTGTTCACCAACCAGATGCGCGAGAAGGTCGGTGTGATGTTCGGCAGCCCGGAGACGACGCCTGGCGGGAAGGCGCTCAAGTTTTATGCCAGCGTGCGGATCGACATCCGGCGGCGCGAGCAGCTGAAAGACAACACCGGCAACGTGATCGGCAATCACGTCCGCACCAAGATCGTGAAGAACAAGGTGGCGCCGCCGTTCATGGAGGCGGAGTTTGACATTATCTATGGGCAGGGCATCAACTGGGAGGGCGACCTGATCGCCGTCGGCCTGGCCAAGGGCGTCATTGAAAAGAAGGGTGCCTGGCTGCAGTTCGATGGCGAGATGATCGGCCAGGGCAAGGAAGCCTCCCGGCAGGCGCTTCAGGACAACCCGGAGCTGGCGGAGAAAATCCTCGCCCGCATCAAGGGAGAACCGGCGGAGGATGAAGAACCAGCGGAGGAAGCCGAAGCAACAGTTGCTGAACCAGAATCTGCCGGGGAATGAGCACTTGGCCAAGCGGGCCAGGCCGAAATTTGGCACTTTTCCCGCTTGACGAATGGGTGCGACTGGGAGACAAACCGCGCGCGCTATGGCAAATGAAGCGGCAACAATCGTAATGGGACTGGTCGTGCTGGTACTCGATCAGGGTCGGGTTTGTTGCGGATAAGCTGAACTTTCCAAGACGCCCACGACCCAAACGGTCGTGGGTTTTTTTTTGCAAAACAAAGCCAATCAATGAGCGAGAGAACCGAAACCAAGACAGGGACAGCAGACAAGCCTAAGGGCGAGATCGGGCCTAGCCTGCTCGGCTGCGAGATCCTCGTCCGCGCCCTCGAGCAGGAGGGGGTCGACACCATCTTCGCCTACCCCGGTGGCGCGAGCATGGAGTTTCACCAGGCGCTGACCCGGTCAAAAAAAATTCGCACTATCCTGCCGCGCCACGAGCAGGGCGGTGCGTTCGCGGCCGAGGGCTTCGCCCGCGCCACCGGCAAGGCCGGTGTCTGTATGGCCACCAGCGGCCCCGGCGCGACCAACCTCGTCACCGGCATCGCCGACGCGTACATGGACTCTATCCCTCTTGTTGCCATCACCGGCCAGGTACCGCAGGCGATGATCGGCAAGGGAGGCTTCCAAGAGACCGATTTCTACGGCCTGACACTGCCGGTGGTGAAGCACAGTTACCTTGTCACCGACGTCAACGAGATTCCGACTGTCGTTAAGGAGGCATTCAAGATCGCCACCAGTGGTCGGCCCGGCCCGGTGGTTGTCGATGTGCCGAAAAACATCCAGCAGACCCGAGCGCAGGTCTTCTTTCCTGCTGAGGTCGACATCGCCGGGTTCGACCCCGAGAACCGGAAGGCCAGCGAGCTGGAACTCAACGAGATCATCGGGTTGATCGAGAAGAGCGAGCGGCCGGTGCTCTACGTTGGTGGAGGCATCATCAGCGCCGATGCCAGCGAGGCATTGCGGCGGCTGGTCGAGGCGACCGGCATCCCGGTCACCACCACCATCATGGGCGTCGGTGCGTTCCCAGAGACGCATGAGCTGTCCCTGCGCTGGCTCGGCATGCACGGTTCGGCATACGCAAACTGGGCCGTCAGCGGCGAGTTCGAGAAGGACGCCGACGGCAACGCACAAAAAGTGGCCGACGGCGCCGACCTGCTGCTTGCTTTTGGTGTGCGATTCGACGACCGCGTCACCGGCAAGGTCGACAAGTTTTGCGAGCACGGCACGATCGTGCACATCGACATCGACCCGTCCGAGATCAACAAAAACCGAAAGGTTGCGCTGCCGGTGGTGAGCGAGATCCGGTACGCGCTTGAGCGCTTGGCCGAGATGGTCACCGAGCGGCCGTTGCAGAAAAAATTTACCGTATGGCAGAATCAGATCGCCGCATGGAAGGAAAAGGCCCGGTTCGGCTACCGCGTGACCGACGAGGTGATGAACTCTCAGCACATGAAGGACCACCTCACCGGCTCTGAGGGCGAGGTCATCCTTCCGCAAATGGTGGTCGAAATGCTCTACGAACTGACTGGCGGCGAGGCCATCCTGACCACCGGCGTCGGCCAGCACCAGATGTGGAGCGGCCAATACTATTTGTCAGACGAACCGCGGCAGCTCATCACCAGCGCCGGGCTGGGGGCGATGGGCTTCGGCTACCCGGCGGCGTTGGGGGCCAAGGTGGCGCGGCCGAACAAGCAGGTGATCGACATCGACGGCGACGGCTCCTTCTTGATGAATGTCCAGGAACTGGCCACAGCGCGCATCGAGAAGATCGCAGCCAAGGCCATCATCCTTAACAACCAGCACCTCGGCATGGTGATGCAGTGGGAGGACCGCTTCTACGCTGGTAACCGCGGCCACACCTACCTCGGCGACCCGGACGACATGAAGCAGATTTATCCCGACTACGTTGCGATCGCCAAGGGCTTCGACGTGCCGGCCGAGCGGGTGATGTACAAGCGCGACCTCCGGGCGGCGCTGCAGCGGATGCTCGACTCAGACCAGCCATACCTGCTTGACGTTGTCGTGCCGTACACCGAGCACGTGCTCCCTTTCATCCCGGCTGGCAAGACCGTTGCCGAGATGATTTGGAAGGAGTAGGCCAAGCGGAAGGCTCAAAGCGTTCTGAGCAGGGTTCTTAACTCGGCCAGCCGGCCGTCGGGAGAGCGCTTGTTGAAGCGTGGGAATTTTCCACCCAGCGTGATCAATTTGCCGTTGCGGGTCAGCATGATCTTGTCGCCTTTGGCCTCGATGCCGGTAACGCTCTTCGCGGCAGCCAGCACCTTCAGTTCCGCGACGCGCAGCAGCCGCTCGACCGGCTTGGGGATGGGGCCGAACCGGTCTCGAATCTCCTCCTTCAACGCGGCCAACTCGGTTGCATCCGATAGCCCGGCCAGTTTACGGTAGAGGATGATGCGCTGCCGCATCTCCGGGATGTGGTTGAACGGCAGATAAGCCGGCACACGACCGATGTCCCTCGTCTCCTCGGCCGTAGCGGCCTGGATCTCCTCTTCCTCCTCCACTTCGTGGACGACCTCGCGTGGCACGGTCACCTCGAGTTGCGGCGGGGCGACCTTGCGCGGCGCCCGCTCTGCGCGCTTCTCCTCGCCCGGATTCGTCGCCAGAAAGTCGAGTGTCACGCGCACCTCGACGCGGCGGCCGACCGCTTCGCCTTTGAGCCGCTTAACGCTTTGCTTGAGCAACTGGCAGTACAACTCGAAGCCGACGGCGGTGATGTGGCCGCTCTGCTGCGCGCCGAGCAGATTGCCTGCGCCGCGGATCTCGAGGTCGCGCATGGCAATCTTGAAGCCGCTGCCAAGCTTCGAATACTGCTTAAGCGCGCTGATGCGCTTGCGGGCGTCGGCCAGCAGCGCGGCGTGACGCGGCAGGATCAGGTAGGCGTACGCTTGGTGCTTGTAGCGGCCGACACGCCCGCGCAACTGGTACAGCTCGCTGAGGCCAAACCGGTCTGCACGGTCGACGATGATTGTGTTGGCATTCGGGATGTCCACGCCGCTCTCGATGATGGTCGTCGAGAGCAGGATGTCGGCGTCGCCGTTGACGAACCGGGTCATCACCTTCTCGAGTGTGCCGCTGGCTATCTGGCCGTGGCCGACGATGAGCCGCGCCTTCGGGACGAGCTTGCGGAGGCGGTCTGCCATCGTCTCGATCGTGGTTACGCGGTTGTGCAGGAAGAATACCTGCCCGCCCCGGTTAAGCTCGCGCTGGATGGCGTCGCGGACGGTTTTTTCGTCGAACTCGATCACGGTGGTCTCGATCGGCAGCCGGTCCTGCGGCGGCGTCTCGATGGTGCTCATGTCGCGTGCGCCGGTGAGCGCCATGTGTAGCGTACGGGGGATCGGCGTTGCGGTCAGCGTCAGCACGTCCACCGTCTGCCGCAGCATCTTGAGCTGCTCCTTGTGCCGCACGCCGAAGCGCTGCTCCTCGTCGATGATCACCAGTCCGAGTTCTCGGAACCGGACGCTTGGCTGGATGAGCTTGTGTGTACCGATAACCACGTCCACCGAGCCGGCCGCCAGCGCGTCCGCCACGGCGTCTGCCTCCTTTTTCGAGCGGAACCTGGACAGCAACTCCACCGACACGGGGAACTGCGTCATGCGCTCGAGGAAGGTATTGTAATGCTGCTGTGCCAGCACGGTGGTTGGCACGAGCACGGCGACCTGTTTGCCGTCCATCACCGCCTTGAACGCCGCGCGGATCGCCACCTCCGTTTTGCCGAAGCCGACGTCGCCGCAGACGAGCCGGTCCATCGGTTTGTGACGTTCCATGTCCTGCTTGGTCGCCTCGATGGCCGACCACTGGTCCCGCGTCTCCTCGAACGGAAACGATCCTTCGAACTCCCGCTGCCATGGCGTGTCGCTGCAGAACGCGTGCCCCGGCTGCGCTTCGCGTGCGGCCTGCAGCTTGAGCAGGTCGGCGGCGAGATCCTCGACCGCTTTCTCGGCGTCGGCCTTGGCCTTGGCCCACCGTTTGCCGCCAAGGAGGCTGAGCGGCGGGCGTGCCCGGCCGGTACCGACGTATTTGCTGACTAGGTGTGCCTCCGACACCGGCACGTAAAGTTTGGGTGGCTCCTGCTCCGGGTCGCGCGTCCCGTACTCGATCACGAGGCACTCCTCACCGCCGCCCTCGTTTCGAGTTGTGCGCGTTCCGACCGGCAACACTTTCAGTCCGAGGTAGCGGCCGATACCGTGCTGCAGATGCACGACGAAATCTCCGGGACTGAGGTCAGTGAAATCGATCTCAAGCGCCGAGCGCGTGGCCGCCGCGTGAGGCGACTTTAGGCGGCGCGGCTGCTTCGTGCGGGTGCGCCCGAAAATCTCAGAGTCAGTGACAACGACCAGCTTGGCCGGCTCGACGAGAAACCCGGCCGACACGCTGCCGAGCAGCCGCACCGGCTTGGCACCGCGCTTGGCCAGGCCGTACTCGGCCCACAACTCCTCGAACCGCTGCAGCTCGCCTTCCGTGCCGCAGAGCGTCCAGACGGTGTAGCCGCTGCGTAGCCAACGGTGCAGTTGATTGAAAAACTCACGCCGTTGGGCGTCGGCTACCTGCGGGTCGCTGGATGCCGCGCCAAGTGGCCGGTAGGCGTCGAGCGACACAAACGGCGAGTCGTCGTCACTCCCGCCGGTCTCTCTAATCTCGATGATCGTTCCGTTTTTGCGCGCCTGGCCGAGCGCCGTTTTCCAGTCGTCGTGAAACCGGTCGCCGCCTGGCACTTGCGCGAGGGTGTCGTCCACCCGTTCGGCGACCTCGTCTGGTTCGATCAGCAGAAAGATCGAGTCGTCGTCTAGGTAGTCGCTCAGCCGGCCAGAAACGCAGCTGGGATCGGTGGCGAGCTGTTGCTTGAGGAGTCCCAACTCGCCGCCGGGAGAGATCGTAGTGAGCTCGATCTTCTCGCGGGCCAACTGCGTTTGCGGATCAAAGGTGCGCAGCGACTCGATCTCGTCACCGAAAAACTCGAACCGCACTGGCCACGGGCTGGCTAGTGGGAAGACGTCGAGGATGCCGCCTCGCAGGGCCAGCTCCCCCTTTTGGCTGACCTGCGCTTCCGGCTCGTAGCCCTGATCCTCGAGCCACTCGACGAGGTCGAGCGGGTCTATGCGCTGGCCAAGCTTGAAACGGCGAAACCGTTTTTTGAGCTCTTCCCGGGCGAAGGTCCGCTGCAACAGGGCGACGCCGGTTGTGACGACGACCGGGCCGGTCGCGGCCGTCCGGCGTTTGGTCAAGCGGAGAAGCGTCTCGAGCCGCTCGCTCAGCACATCGGCGTGAGGCAGACGGGCCTCGTGCGGTAGGACATCCCAGGCCGGAAAAAAAAGGAGCGGCTGGGCCGTTCGCTTGGCCAGGGCTGGTAGCCACGTCTCCAGTTCCTGATGAATTCGTTCCTGCAGCCGGCCTTCGGGGCAGACAACCACCACCGGCCGTCCCTCGGCGGATTGGGCCAAAACCGCTGCCAAAAAGCCCCATGCGCCTTGGCTAACGCCGCCAAAAGACAACAGTTCACCCGGCTCCGCGCTTTTGGAAAGGGCCTGAAAAACGGGAGTTTCGCGCAGCTTGGCCAGGGTGGCCGGGATGTCTGGTGGGGCCAGACTCAATTCAGTCGGCCCAACATGGGCCAAGCCCGCAGGGGCGTCAAACGGCCCGGGTAAAAAAAGCTAAAAAACCCGTAAAATGACTTGACAGCACCGGTGGTCGCTACGAGGCTCGTCCCAACTAGTATGCGCGCTGCCCTCCGTGATTGGAGATATGTGCCTCATTCTAAAACATAAACAATACTGAGCAACCACAACTAGGACCAAAACATTCTGTTGTTATGAAACGTGCTTATAGAGCAAAGACGAAGAAAATGAGGGCCGCCGCGAAGACCGTTGCCCTTGTGAGTCTGGGCATTCCGCTGGCCGCCGTGCCGGCTGTAGCTCAGGATGATGAAGGCGAACTGGCCCCGGTGGTCATCACCGGTTCCAATATCCCAACTGTCGAGTTGGAGGGGCCGTCTCCGATTGTGCGAATCGACCGCGAGGAGATCAACCGTTCCGGTGCCGAGACCGTGGGCGAACTGCTTCGCCGACTGCCGCAGAACAACTCTGGATCGTATGACGAGAAATTCCAGAACTCGTTTGCGCCCGGTACCTCCGGCGTGTCGCTGCGCGGCATGGGCATGAGCTACACACTCGTGTTGGTGGATGGCCGCCGCCTGGGCAACTACTCGATGGCCCAGAACATAACTGACTCGTTTTCCGACCTGAACGGCGTCCCGATGGCGCTCGTGGAGCGTGTCGAGGTTCTGCTCGACGGTGCCTCTGCCATTTACGGCTCCGACGCGGTTGCCGGCGTGATCAACATCATCACCCGCGATAACTTCGAGGGCGTGGAGATTAACGTGGGCTATAGCAACCCAACCGACAGCGATATGGGTACCCAGCGCTACTCGATTACAGGCGGCACGACCGGTGAAAATGGAAACGCATGGGTCAGTGTCGATTATATGCAACGCAACTCGTTGCAGCATGACGACCGAGACTACTCTGCAAGTGCCAACTACAAACCCAAAGGTGTCGACTTTAGATCCTCCTCCGGCAACCCGGGTTCGATCAAACTATTTGGAGGAACCGAAGAAGCTCCATCCCCGTTCGATTCAGGTTTCTACACAATTCCAACAAATAGCATGGGAAATCCAACTGCTGAGGAGATCGTGGGAACCCTTAGCATAGTTGACAATCTCGGCTCTGATGGACTCCCAGATGGTACGACCAGGAGGGTTTGGAGTGGGGCTGGCATCAACAGGTTCGACTATAACCCGTGGATGACCTTGACGCCGGAGTTCGAGCGGATCGGCGCGGCAAGTCGTGTCAATTACACGCTGACTGATTACGCCACCGCGTTCGTGCACACAAGTTACCGGAACATTAAGACTCATCAGGAGATGGCTCCCACCCCGGCGTTCGGCGATATATACGGCTATAACATACCGGCGACCAATCCCTTCAATCCGTTTGACGAGGAGGTAAGCATGCGTCACCGCCTGATTGAGGTTGGACCCCGTATCTCCGACATCAATAGCGACATATTCCGCGTCCTGCCGGGCGTCAAGTTCGACATCGGAGACACTTGGCAGGCCGAGACCGCCTTCCTCTACAACAAGGTCGAGACAGTCGACTTTGGGAGTAATTATGTCTCTGCGGATGCCCTCAATGAAGCGCTGGCCTCGAGTGATCCTGCCACTGCATACAATCCATTTGGAGCTGGCTTGGGGATCAATAGCCCGTCCGTCCTTGACGGACTCAGGGTGAACACCGTGCGGCGCGCAGAGTCCGAGCTCCGGATGTTCGACGTGAAAGCTGCAGGCGACCTGGCTGAACTGCCGGGTGGCACATTGGCCTTGGCAGTCGGAGCTGAGACTGCAAAAGAGGAGGTCAGCGATGTTGGTGACAGTCTCTCTATGGCGAACAAGATCGTTGGCTCCGGAGGCACCTCCAATGCAGGAGGGCGGAGTCGTGATGCCGGTTATGCTGAGTTTATGATCCCAGTGATCGGTGAAGACAACCGAATCCCGGGCATTCACTCCCTTGGAGTGCAGGCCGCTTGGCGTGTCGAGCATTACAGCGACTTCGGCTCGGACGATAACCCGAAGGTGGGCGTGAAGTACTCGCCGATTGAGCGTGTGCTGTTGCGTGCCACTTACCAGACCGCGTTCAAGGCACCGTCCCTCCAAGAGTTGTACATGGGCCAAAGTTACTCCCATGAATTTCTTGTGGATCCTGCCCGTGGCGATGATGACATGCAGTACGAGGTCGTTGGTGGTGGCAATCCGGATCTGAAACCTGAAAGTGCGGACAGCATCTCTATTGGTGCTGTTATCAACATTCCAATGCCTGAGAATATGGATCTCTCAATGAGTGTGAATTGGAGCCAGGTCGAACTGGAGGATCAAGTCGCTGGCGTTGGCGCCCAGTACATGCTCAGCAACGAAGAACTCTTTAGAAACAACATCATTCGGAACCCGCAGACGGATGCTGATAAGGCAGCTGACAACCCAGGGCCAGACGGCTTTTTTGGGACGGAGGATCATCCTGAGTGGGGTGAGGATGACATCCCCAACGGAGGCGTTCCTGGCACCATTAAGCAAATCAAAAATTCGTATCTTAACTTGGCTGAAGTGGATGTAGAAGTGCTTGATATATCGATCGACTACGGGATCGACACTTCAATGGGCTACTTCAGTGTTGATCTACGTGCCGCCTACATGGATCGACACGAATTTAAGTCACGTCCAACCGATGATTGGGATGATCGCGCCAGCAGTTATACATTCCCTGAGTGGCGCGGTAATGTCAGCTTATGGTGGAACTATGACAAGTACAGTGCTGGAGCAACAATCAATTACGTCGACAGTTTTGATCAATTATACGGATTTGTATCCGAGGTGGACGATCACACCACTCTCGACCTGCAGGCCAGTTACGACCTAACCGACAATTCCCGGATCACCGTCGGGGCGCTAAACGTAACCGACGAGGATCCGCCTTGGTCAGACAGCGAGACGGAGGGATACTCGTACCAAACCGCTGGCCACAATCCGTGGGGCACCGTCCTTTACGCCCGAGCGACTGTCCGCTTCTAAGGCGAACAACAAATTCAAAATCAAATCCCGTGGTCGGTTGGCCGCGGGATTTTTTTGTTCGCCTTGCCAAAAAGCACGGCGGTACAGTCCGATCCCAGTCGGGAATAACCATTCACGGCAGATCATCCTGAGCGAATGAAAACAATCATCATCTCCATCATACCAGCGGCTGCGCTTGGCCTGGCCTTGGCCTGGCTGGCCCCGCTTGGCCAAGCGGAGAAACTCCCGGTCGAGAGCTTTTTCAAGGATCCGGAATTCAGTCGGATGCGCCTCTCTCCCGACGGCAAATGGCTGGCCGCCATCGCCCCGCGGGAGGGCAAGAATAACCTGCTTACCATCCGCCTCTCCGACCGCAAGCTCTTCGGCTGTAGCGAGGAGGATGAAAACGAGGTGTACAGCTTCAACTGGATCAGCAACGAGCGTCTGATCTTCCGGATGAAGGATCGCAACAACTTCCCCAACGGCGGCCTTTACGCGGTCAACCGGGACGGCTCCAAGCCGAAGGTGCTCCATCCGTCCTTCAAAACTTCCCGTGAATTTGGCAGTCGTGTGTTCAAGGTAATGGAGTTGTTTGACCCATTGATGGACGAGGGCGCGGACATTTTAATCGAAGTGCGCAAAGGTGGTGGGGGATTCCGCGAGGATCGTGCTTTTTACGGGAACATCGTCCGGCTCAACACCTTTACTGCGAAGGAAAAACGGATTGTCTTCAATCGGGGTGATATTCTTCAGTTCATAGCCGATCGCGAAAAGGTTGTCCGCATTGGGCTTGCTCAGCATGGCCTCATACGGACGATCCTACACCGTCGTGATGCCAAGTCGGAGTGGGAGGAAGTTTACTCGGGAGACTTTCGCACTGCGATTGCCCCGTTGGGTTTCGGCAAGAACTCGGATATACTCTATGTTTCCGCTCCCAACGGTGACAAGAAGGCTTTATTCCAGTTTGACCTGAAGAAGAAAAAACTGGGTCGTATGATTTTCGCGCATCCAACCTATGACGTACCAGCGGGGCCGCCAATTGTTTCAGACAAAACGGACAAAGTAATAGGTGTTCGCTATGAGGCAGAGCGTTCCCAAGTTTATTGGTTCAACAAGGATTACCAGCAGTATCAGGCGATGATTGACAAGTCGCTGCCTGGGATGGCCAACGACATCAAGAATTGGTCCAAAGCCGAAGACCTTATACTCTTCCATTCGCACAGCGAAAAGACCATTGGATCATATCACCTGCTCGACATAAGCAATAAGAAGAAACCCAAGATGGAAAAGCTACTCGATTTGGCTGGGTGGGTTGATCCGGCGAAGATGTCGCCGATGAAGTCGATCCAGTACACTGCGCGGGATGGATTGGTCATCCACGGGTTCCTGACGATCCCGAATGGCAGCGATGGCAAAAATCTCCCGCTCATCGTCCACCCGCACGGCGGGCCGTCCGCCCGCGACTACTGGGGCTGGAATGCCGATGTGCAGTTTCTCGCCAATCGCGGCTACGCCGTGTTCCAGCCGAATTTTCGCGGCTCGACCGGCTACGGTAGGAAGTTGCTCACCGCCGGGTACCGCGAGTGGGGCGGCGCCATGCAGGACGACATCACCGACGGGGTGAAGCATCTCATCAAGGAGGGAATTGCCGACCCGAGGCGCGTCGGCATCTACGGCGCGAGCTACGGG
Source organism: Verrucomicrobiota bacterium (assembly GCA_030749225.1). Lineage (GTDB taxonomy): Bacteria > Verrucomicrobiota > Verrucomicrobiia > Limisphaerales > UBA1096 > UBA1096. The sequence goes on along the minus strand of JASMKO010000066.1, from coordinate 11,276 downwards.
GGCTACGCGACGATGGCTGGCCTCTGCTTCACGCCGGAGCTGTACCGATGCGGCGTCAACTATGTCGGCGTCACCGACATCGACCTGATTCTCAAGGAATATCCGCTCCCGAAGAAGATCAACGACGCCATCGATGCCGTGATGATCGCCGATCGAAAAAAGGACAAGGACTGGATCAAGAGCCGCTCCGTCCAGAACAACATTGACAAGGTGCGCGCCCCGGTGCTGATGGCCTACGGGATGAAGGATTGGCGGGTGCCACCGAAGCACGGCCGCATACTCAAGCGTGCGCTGGATCGCAACAATATCCCCAACAAGCTCATCATCAAGGCGAACGAAGGCCATGGCTACCGCAACGAGAACAATGTCTTCGAGTTCTACCGCGAGGTCGACGCCTTCCTCGAACAGCACATGAAATAAGGCCAGACGCTTGGCCAAGCGTTGACACTGGGCAGCGGTTTCCCTACCGTCCCTGCGCTAATGAGGGACGACCCCGGGCTTGGCTTCGGGATTTTCGCTTCAATGCAGGACTGATGTCGAACACCATTCTACTGGGAGCCCAGTGGGGCGACGAGGGCAAGGGCAAGATCATCGATTACCTGACCGGGCAGGCCGATATCGTTGTGCGTGCCCAGGGCGGCGCGAACGCAGGCCACACGGTCATTGTTGGCAAGACGCAGTACATCCTGCATCTTATCCCCTCGGGCATCCTTCGCCCGCGCACCACCTGTGTTATCGGCAACGGAGTCGTCATTGATCCAATTGGCCTCGTGGAGGAGATCGATGGGTTGAAACAAAACGGCATCGATCCTGCCGGGCGGCTGCTTGTTAGCGATTCTGCGCACATGGTGTTTCCTTATCACAAGGCGCTCGATGCCGCACGCGAGCAGATCAAGGGCCGCAGCAAGATAGGCACAACGCTGCGTGGCATCGGCCCGGCGTATGGGGACAAGATCGCACGCAGCGGCCTACGGATGGGTGGCATTCTCAACGCGAAACGGTTTAAGGAACAACTCGAGCAGGCTGCCCGCGACAATAACACCCTGCTCCGGTCGCTCGGCGCGAAGCCGCTCCCTCTCAAGCGCACAATGGACGGTGTTATCAGGGCTGCGCGCCGACTCAGGCCGTTTGTGGTGAACACTGTCCAGCTGTTGCACGAGGCTGTGTCGTCGAAAAAGCGGATTCTTTTCGAGGGGGCCCAAGGCACCTTTCTCGACATCGACCACGGGACCTACCCGTACGTTACATCGTCAAACACCACTGCCGGCGGCATGTGTACTGGTTCCGGCATCCCGCCGACAATGATCGACCGTGTCATCGGCGTGGCCAAGGCGTACACCACCCGTGTCGGCGAAGGCCCGATGCCGTCGGAGGACCGGATCGTTGGCGACCTGCTGCATGGTATGGGCCGTGAATATGGGGCCACCACAGGCCGCGAACGCCGTTGCGGCTGGTTCGACGCCGTGACCGTCCGGCAGTCGGTCAGGCTTAATGGCATCACCGACTTGGCATTGACTAACTTGGACGGGCTCGACACGCTCGCGTCGATCAAGGTTTGCGTCGGCTACCGGCTTGGCGGTAGGCTGGTTGATCACCAACCAAGCGATCTCGGCCAGTTGGCCCGGTGCCGGCCCGTCTACGAGACGTTCCCCGGCTGGCAGGCGCCGACCGACAGGATTCGCGAGTGGAAGGCGCTGCCGATCAACGCACGGCGTTACGCCAAGGCCTTGGCCAAGCTGACTGGCACGCGGCTCAGCCACGCGTCGGTCGGTCCCGCCCGGGCGCAGACGATCACCCTGTAGCTTCCGCCGCTTCACCAAGCGCATGAGTCGCGCATCGACAGAACTTAGTGAACAGGCAAAGGCCGCCCTGCCGGCGCATGTTGCCATCATCATGGACGGCAACGGCCGCTGGGCCGCCGCGCGCGGCCTGCCCCGCGTCGAGGGCCACCGCCGCGGTGCGGAGTCGGTGCGTGCCGTGTTGCGTTGCGCTTCCAGGCTCGGCATCCTGCACCTGACGCTGTATGCCTTCTCCGTTGAGAATTGGAACAGGCCAAAGGCGGAGGTCGACACGCTGATGACGTTCCTCGCCCGTTACCTAAAAACCGAGCAGGCTGAGATGAATCAAAACAACGTCCGACTGCGGGCGATCGGCCAGCTGGATCGCTTGCCGGGATTTGTCCGCGAGCAACTCGATGCAACCATCGCGTCACTCGACCCAAATAGCGGCACCACGCTGCACCTCGCCCTGAGCTACGGCGGCCGCACGGAGCTGGTGGACGCCGCTCGCTCCATCGCCGCCAAGGCCAAGCGCGGTGAACTGGACCCGGAGGCCATCAGCGAGCAGACGCTGGTGGATCATCTCTATACCGCCGGTACGCCGGATCCCGACCTTTTGATTCGCACCAGCGGGGAGATGCGGGTCAGCAATTTCATGCTGTGGCAAATTTCCTATGCCGAGCTGGTGGTCACTGAGCAGCTTTGGCCTGACTTTGGGGAGGCGGACTTCGTCGCCGCGCTCGAGGAGTTTGCTGCCCGCGACCGCCGTTTCGGAAAGGTTTGACCCAAGCCAAGCGGACTGAAACCCTCCCCCCAGGAGCATGCCATCCGCCGGCCAAGTCCCCAAAACAGAGTCTAAAGCGGCCGTCTTCGCACGGCGCCTAACCAGCTCCATAGTGCTGTTGGGGATTGTTTTTTACGGCCTGCTCGCCGGAAACGCAGTCTCCATGGCACTCGTCGGAGGAGTCATCATGCTACTCAACATCTTCGGCCTACTGGAGTTTTACGGCATGGTGGGCGCGAACGGTCTGCCACGCTTCAAGTGGCTTGGCCTGACCGGCGGTATCGTCATGGTTGGTACGATGTTCCTGTACTTGCACCCCAGCTTGGCCAAGCGGCAGTTTGGGGAGCCGACGCTCGGCGGAGCAACTGAGATCGAGATTGGCATCCTCGCGGTCCTGCTGTTGGCACTGCTCGTGCGACGGGTGTCCGTGCATCCGGCGGAGTCCTCCTTCGCGATGGTCGGCCACACGATTCTCGGTGTGTTGTACGTCTCTTGGTTGCTGTGCTTTCTGCTGAAGATTTTCTTTTTTGCTGCGCTGGAAGGGGACGTATTCGACGGTGGGTTTTGCCTGCTGTTCTTCATTCTCGTAACTAAGTGCAGCGACATTGGCGCCTATTCGCTTGGTTCACTGATCGGTCGACACAAAATGATTCCCAAGGTCAGCCCGGCAAAAACTTGGGAGGGCTTTGCCGGCGCAATCCTGCTCTCCACCGTTGTCGCGATGTTCATCGCGCATTACTGGGGCGACACTAGGCTGGGCCGGATGACGCTGCCGCACGCCGCTGTGCTGGGTCTGGTGCTGGCCGTCGGAGCGGTGCTGGGCGACCTGGTCGAGTCGGTGTTCAAGCGCGACTCCGGAGTGAAGGACTCCGGTGCGTTCTTCCCCGGCATTGGCGGCATCCTTGACCTTCTCGACAGCCTGCTCTTCAACGCGCCGCTGATGTTCCTTTACCTGCGCCTGGTTTTGTTCAATGAGTAACCGCCACGTCGCAAGATGAAAAACGTCGTCCTACTCGGCAGCACCGGTTCTATTGGCACGAGCACCACGAGGGTGGCACGGGACCTGCCGGACGACATTCGTCTCGTTGGCCTCGCGGCTGGGGGCAACGCCGAGCTACTCGCCGAGCAGGCGAGGCAGTTTCATCCCGAACTTGTCTCCATCGCCTCGCCGGGAAAGGCAGCCGAATTGCGGACACAACTCGACGGCATTCGCGTGGCCTCCGGTGATGAGGGGTTGATCGAACTGGCCACGTTGCCAAGCGCAGACATCGTGCTGGTTGCCATCGTAGGTACCGCCGGGCTGCAACCGGCCTTGGCCGCTATTCGCGCCGGCAAGGACATCGCCGTAGCATCGAAGGAAATCCTCGTCATGGCCGGTGAGATCGTTATGGCCGAGGCCCGCAAACACGGCGTCAATGTGCTGCCGGTGGACAGTGAGCATTCGGCTATTTTCCAGTGCCTCGACGGCCGCGAACTCGACTCGGTGCGTCGGCTGATCCTGACTGCCTCGGGCGGGCCGTTCCGGCAGACAACCATCGACGATTTCGCCGGCATTACCGTCGAGCAGGCGCTGAAACATCCCTCGTGGGTGATGGGCCGCAAGATCACCATCGACTCGGCCACCATGTTCAACAAGGGACTCGAGATGATCGAGGCGCGATGGCTGTTTGGTATCCCTATGCCGCAGGTCGATGTGATCGTCCATCCTCAAAGCGTGGTGCACTCGATGGTCGAGTTCGTTGACGGTTCCATTCTTTCGCAGCTTTGTACGCCGGACATGTGCCTGCCGATCCAATACGCGCTCACTTGGCCAAGCAGGGTGGCGAGCGACCGTGTCCAGACGGACTTCGCTGCGCTTGGCCGGTTGGATTTCGAGGCACCGGACTTTGCCAAGTTTCCCGCGCTTGGCCAAGCGCGCCGCGCCGGAGAAGTGAGCGGGACACTCCCGGCGGTGCTCAATGCCGCGAACGAAATTGCGGTCGATGCATTTTGTGACGGGCAGGTGTCGTTCACCGACATCAGCGATGCCGTTGGCCAAGTGATGGATCGTCACCGGGTGATCGAGCATCCGACCTTGGACGAAATCCTTGATGCCGACCAGTGGGCCCGCAAAACGGCGCGGGACGTGGTCGGCTTTGGCCAAGCGATTGCCTGATGCCAATCATCCAAACCATTTCCACCCGCGATTTCCGCCGCAAACTCAAGGACGGTGCCGGCTCCGATGCCGTCCACACCGACCCCTCGTACGGTTACGGTGTGACTCTGCTCGAGACCGACAACGGCCTGAGCGGCACCGGCATCGCCTACACGCTGGGTGATGGGACCAACCTGGTCTGCGAGGCAATTCGCATCCTGGTTGAGCCGTTGAAGGGTCGCGAGATCGAGGAGTTGATGGCGGAGTTCGGCGCGGTGCAGCGCTCGATGGCTGAGCACCCGGGCGTGCGTTGGCTTGGGCCGCACAAGGGCGTGACGCACCTTGCGCTGGCCTCGATCACCAACGCCTGTTTTGACCTCTGGGCGAAGTCGCGTGGCGAGCCAGTCTGGAAACTGTTGCTCGATCTTTCGCCGGGGGAGATCACGCGACTGGTCGACTTCAGCTACCTCGAGGAGGTGCTGTCCGAGGCCGATGCGGCTGAACTGCTGCAATCGCATCAGCCGACGCGTGCCGAACGTGAGGGTGTCTTGAAGTCCGGCTACCCCGGCTATGACACCTCCGTCGGTTGGTTCCAATACAGCGACGAGAAGATTCGCGACAACGCCAAGGCGGCGGTGGACGCCGGGTTTACCGCGATGAAATTGAAGGTTGGCGCGAGGGATCATTCGCACGACGTAAGGCGCTCGTTCATGGTGAGGGAGGCGGTTGGCGACGATGTTCGCATCATGCTCGACGCTAACCAGGCATGGCCGCTGCCGCAGGCCATCGACGCCTGCCTCGCGCTCAAGGGAATGAACCCGTTCTGGATGGAGGAGCCGACTCAGCCGGATGATGTCTCGGCGCACAAGACCCTGGCTGACCGGATCGCGCCGGTGCCCGTGGCTGTCGGGGAGGCGGTTTCCAACCGTGTCTTGTGGAAGAATTTCCTGCAGGCCGGAGCGGTCGGCATTGTTCAGGCCGACTGCACCCGCTTGGCCGGCATCAGTGAATGGCTTGCGGTGGTCATGCTGGCGCGCAAGTTTCCGGTTCGCCTTGTGCCGCACGTCGGCGACATGGGACAGATCCACCAGCACCTTGTTTTGTTCGGCCACATCGCGCTCGGCCACGAGAAACTGTTCCTTGAGTACATCCCCCACCTGCGTGACGATTTTGTCCATCCGGCGAACGTCGACGGCGGTCACTATATGCCACCGCAGGAACCGGGCTGCAGCACCGACCTCCACCTGTCCTGATGAAAAAGATAATGCTCATCCTGTTGATGACCGCTTGGTCAAGCGTGGCAGCTTTAAAGGCGGAGGAAGCGCCCAAGCCGCTCGTCCGCGCCCACGCGCACAACGACTACTACCACAAGCGCCCATTGCTCGACGCCTTGGCGCACGGTTTCTGCAGTGTCGAGGCCGATGTGTTTTTGAAAAACGGCAAACTGCTCGTTGGCCATTTCAGCTTTGAACTGAAGGAATCCCGCTCGCTCGAGGTGCTTTACCTCGCGCCCTTGGCCAAACGCGTGAAGGCCAACGGCGGCAGCGTCCACAAAACCAAGGCGCCTTTTCATCTGATGATCGATTTCAAGACCGACGGCCCGAAAACCTACTCCGCGCTTCAGCCGCTGCTCGAGAAATACCGATTCATGCTCACCGAGTTTGAGTCGGACAAAACGAAAACCAAGGCGGTGACAATTGTCATTTCCGGCAGCCGCCCGCGTGCCGTGATGGAGAAGCAAATCAAGCGCTTGGCCGGCTACGACGGCCGGCTGTCCGATCTTGGCCAAGCGGCGAGCCCGCATTTCATGCCGTGGATCAGCGACAGTTGGCGGTCGCACTTCAAGTGGCGCGGCAAAGGCGAACTGTCGACTGCGGAGCAAGTCAAGCTGAAGCGCATCGCCCAGCAGGCCCATAATGGTGGGCAGAAAGTCCGCTTTTGGGCTGCGCCGGACAATCCCGCCGCATGGGAGTCGCTTCACAAGGCCGGCGTCGATTTCATCAACACCGACCGGCTCGATGAACTTGCCAAGTTTCTCCAGGCCAAGGGAAGCGATTAACCGCCCCGGCTGGGGTTAGTTGTAGTAGAAGGTGAAGCGGACGAAGCGGCGATCGGAGCCGATCTCGTCGCGCATCTTTTCCGGCCACGGCTCGTACGGGGCTGGGTCCTGCACCGCGATCTTGCATTTGAGGGCCAGCAACTCATCGACCGTTTTGCGTTCGACCTGTACGTTTGTCACTTTGCCATCCGACCACAGATTGAAGGTTAGCACCACCTGCCCGACGCTGGGCACGTAATGCAGGTTGAGGCTCTGGTTCCAGCGGTTCTGGATGGCGGCGATGAGGCGGGCGTCGTAGTCGCCAAACGGTGAGGCCTTGGCATCAATCCCCACAATGGTTGCCCTCTTTTTAACGCCGCCGTCCTGCTTCATTTTTTCTCCTTGAATCATGGCGAGCTGCTTGGCTTCGGCGACAGTGCGCGGCCGGCGAGGCTTGGCCTCCGGTTTAGGTTTGGGCTCCGGTTTGGCTTGGATCGGGTTGAGGGTTTCAGCCTTGGGTGGCGCCGGTTCCGGCTTGGGCGGCTTGGGCTTGGGTTCCGGTTTGGGCTCCGGCTCGGGCGGCTTGGGCGGGGGAGTCGGTTTGCTGTCGACAATGCGCGGAACCTTCTCCTGTGTGCCGTCGATCTTGGGCTGGGGCGTCTCCTTTTCCGACTGCTCGTCGGCCGCCATGGAGTTTTGGTTGGAGTAATATTTGGAATCCTCCGGAGCCTCCTCGCTGGCCATGTTTGAGGGCACCTCGAGGAAGATCACTGAGCGTTGCCGGTCGCGCTGCTGCTGCTCGAGTGCCTCAAGGTCGATGAGTTCTGGGACGACGGCCGCCATCAGTTTATCGACCTTGGGGAAGGCACCCAGCAGGTAAGCAAGCGCGGCGGCCAGATGAATCAGCAGTGACAACAGGAACGATCGCTGGATGGAGTCCAGCGAGAACCACCAATCGTTGACCTTGTGCCGATTCACCGACATGGGCTGCCAGTGTGCGGCAGGAGTAGCCCCGGCGGCAACCCTTGTTTGCGCTTGGCCAAGCGGGGCGGCTCCGGTTAAGTCTTGGCCTGTGAGCAACCGACTGAATGGAAAATGGGCAGTCGTGACCGGCGCCTCGAGCGGGTTCGGCGCGGAGACGGCTCGGCAACTCGCCGACCTGGGCGCAAATCTGTTGTTGGGCGCGCGCCGGGAGGATCGGCTCGTACAGGTCGCCTCCGAGTGCAAAGAGCGAGGCGCGGCCTCGGCGCACATCCACAAACTGGATGTGGCTGACACGGCGAGCGTGAACGCGTTTGCCGACTGGGCCAAGGCCACCGCCGGGCGCGCGGACGTGCTCATCAACAACGCCGGTGGCGCGCACGGGGTCGAGCGTGTCGAGGACGGGCAGGACGCCGACTGGGAGGCGATGTTTCAGTCCAACGCGCTGGGCATCCTGCGCGTGAGCCGCGCCGTGTTGCCGCTGATGAAGCCATATCCAGGTGGCATCATTTTGAACATCGGCTCGATCGCCGGTCGCGTGGCGTATGAGGGCGGCTCTGCCTACTGCGCCAGCAAGGCGGCTGAGCGGAGCATCACCAAGGCGCTGCGGCTGGAGTTGAACGGCACCGGACTGCGTGTCGGCACGATCGATCCAGGTATGGCTGAGACCGAGTTCTCGATGGTTCGCCTAAAAGGCGACAAGGAAAAGGCAGACGCTGTGTATGCCGGGGTTGAGCCGCTCACGGCTGGGGATGTCGCCGAGGCGATCGTCTGGGCCGCCAACCGGCCGCCACACGTCTGTATCGACGAAATCCTGATGATGTGCACCGCACAGGCCGCCCCGTACAAAGTGCACCGCACCGAGGAATAAGGCTCTCTGGTATCAACCACCCGTACGCTTCACATATGAGGCCGTGCGCGGCCGGGCAAGGTTGACTACCAGTTTGCGTTTGCGCACCTCACGACCATTGTACATTTCCACAGCTCTGCGGGCTTCATCCGGCGAGGCCATTTCCACAAAGCCGTACCCTCTCGAGCGGCGGTCGAATTTGTAAGTCATCAACGATGCGGAGACGACCGTGCCGGCGTTAAGGAACATCGCCTCAAGGTCGTCGCGCTCGATACTGTACGGCAGATTGCCAACGTGCAACACGGCTTCATTCATGGTGGGAAAGTTGGCCAAGCGCGAACGGTGGCCAAGCGGCGGGAGGCTGGCACAGGCAGCCGGTGGCCGTCAATTCGCGCTTGGCCAATCGGGTGAAAAACCAGCCCATTTCACGCATGACGTGTGTGGATCACGCACGTCCCACCGAGGCAAGCGGTTCATTTTCAACGAATTGGCGTGGGGAGCAACTGGCATGACCGATGCTCCATTTTGAGGCAGCTTGCAGCGGGTCCGATACAAGCCAGGCTGCGGGTTTCTACACAATCCAACATTGTATCTCCGAAATTCATCGGGTGCTTTGAAGATTTCTTCAATCTTGAGCACCCGCTATTTCTTTTTACACCCTTCATTTTGAAAGATTTAGGGCGTGGAAAAGGTGAGAAAATTCAACAGCAATGATTTTGGTAAATTTATGTGCTGAAATAAGCTGCTCAAATAATCATCGTGAAAACTCAATGAGTTTTTATTTACTAAAAAGTGAGTCAATAAAACTTCCTTTAGCAGTTAAAACCTTAATAAAAATTACTGTTTTATCAAAATTCAACTGATTTATGGGTGTTTAGTAAATGAGAATTTATTGAGTGTTTGAGTAGGTGGGGAATTAACTCAATAAGTGAACGACCACAACCATTGGAAATATTGAGTAGAAATAATGGATTTCTGAATTGCAGAAAATTCACACAGAATCTGAGTAAATTAGGAGTGAATTTTGTTACTGCAAATTGAATGTGTTTTCTCCTATTGGAAAAACAATGGGTAATAGGGTCTATTGAGATAGAAAAAATATGGGAGAGAAGGGGAGCTTAGTAGAAATCAGTATAACATTTTAATTCGTTTAAAGCTAAAATATCTTTTTATTAATCGCCAATTTTTAATCTATAGTAATAATTAGCATTTCCTTCAATATCGACAATTATTGTCACCAAACCCAATCCTTGTATTTTTTTAATGTCTACCCATTTTTTAAAATCTTTCGTTTTTTGCACGACTATGCCTTCTTCCAAAAAAGGAGTGTTTGCTTGAAATATTAATCTTTTTCCAGACTTGAATATTTTATTTGTTATTTGCAATTCTGATTTATCTATTATTCGTAATCGCGCATTTATGCTTTTATTAGATCCATTCTTATTTTTGGCTATAACATAATAGTCTCCAATATCTAAATTTGGATTTGCATTCTCTATTGTTATCGAGTTTTTAGTTTCATTGGCTAATAAAGCTTGATCGCGAAACCACTGAAAACTGATTGGTTGATCACCTGCTACTTCAACTGAAAAAGAGACCGTGTGACCGGCGTTAATAGTTTTTGATTTAGGTTGTTCTAAAATATAAGGAGCATTACCAGTAACATCGATGGGTTTGTCAGGATTTATAGGATCAGGATCTACAGGTGGCAAAATTATTTTAGGAGCTCGTTTATGTCCCTGTGCATTTTGACCTAGCATTGGCCAAGGAGAATCATCGGAGTCTGTGCTGAGAGTTTTTATGGCATATAGTTTTCCGCCATTACCAATGTATATAATTCCGTTATCGCTTATTGTAGGGGATGAGTTTGTGGGAGTTTGCATCCGCCCACGAAATCCGTCCCATTCCAATTCCAATGTCCATTTAATTGTTCCATCAGATTTTAAAGCGACTAATAGATCTTGTTGCGGATTCCCCTTAAAGCGTGGTTTGGTTGCTCCGAAGTAAATAGCACCTGTGTTTCCTATGCACGCGAACGTTAATGCTTCGATATTATTTTCATTTTGAAATATCCAATTCCTATCGCCATTGGATTTAATCGAATTTATTGTGACTGGCGAAAGTCCATTTCCAAACACACAATAAATCAAATTGTTGTCACTTGATATAGCATTAGCATAAACATTATTACCCCCAATAATATTATCATTTACCCAATGATTGCTTCCATCAGGATTTACAGCATTTTTTCCTATATAAATTTTCCCATCTATTCCAATAACGGGTAGGGTGTCTTGATGACTATTTTCCTCTAATTGAGTTACCCACATTATGCTACCCTCTGGATTTATCGCATATAGTTTTTTGTGCAAAGCTGGTCTTACATAAATTGTCCCATCAGCTCCAATTGCGGGAGAGGAATTTACTTTGCCATCTAGTCTAATTTTCCATTTTTCACTGCCATCAGGATTTATCGCATAAAAAGAGTATTCACTGCATCCAGCATATAGAGTTCCATCAACGGACAGAGCAGGAGATGACCACATTCTTCCTGTGGGCCTAAACTTCCATTTTAAACTTCCATTTGGATTTACCGCATATAAATCTCCATTACGCCCTCTTCCATAAATTGTGTTATCTTCACCAATTACAGGAGAATCCGTAACACTACTCGTGTTTTGTTGATTTTGGATAGTCCAGTTTATTTCCCA
>JASMKO010000065.1 GCA_030749225.1 Verrucomicrobiota bacterium | reverse complement strand
CCGCCTCAGCGCCGGTGGGGTCGGCGATGTTGGCCTCGAACTTGACCCCGATCGTGGAGCCGTCGGAGTTGGGTGCCGCCGGGATGCCGTCCGCGCTGTAGTCGTAGCCAAACGTCACCGCGGTGTCGTCGGTTGATTTGTTCACGATCCAACCGGTGCCGTCCGCGGAATCCAGATTGTCGCCCCAAAGGGTGACCTCCCGCTCCGGTGCTGGGCCTGTGTTTTCCTTGTCATTGTCGTTGAGCACGACGACCGCAGAGGCGGCGGCGCCGACGAAGTAGGCGTCACTTTTCAGGACGTCGATGCGGATGGTTTCAGCTGCTTCCACCTCGTCATCATCGATGGATGCCAATGTGATGGAGACCTCGGCGCTGCCGGCCGGCAACACGATTTCATTCGCGGCTCCGCTGTAATCGGTGCCAAGTTGCGCGTCGCCGGAGAGTTCCAGGAGAACCGTCAACGCGGCATCTGTGGAGCCGTCACGGGAGACCACGACCGTGCCGGTGTCGCCCGAGTCCCCCTCGGTCATGACGCTGTCGGTGGCGTTTACACTGACGATGGTCACACCACCTTCGGATTCCAGCGGAACCACGCGGACATTGTCATAGATCACAAATGTGTTCGGTGAGCCGATGGAGGAAAATTGGTCGTTCATGCCGAGCATGAACACCCCCTCGGTGAACGCGCCACGATCGGTGACAGTGAATATCGGGACTTGGTTCACCTTAATGGTAACCAAGCCGTCGACGTGACGGATCTCGACGTCGGCCCAGACCGGGTTGGGCTGGCCGCCATTGCTGCTGGGAGAACCGGGGCCGCTGAACGACAGCCCGGAAATGTACGGTGGGCTGGGAATCAACTCGGCGAAATCTGCGGCCGGCAGAGTGTTCTTCAGGTCTGCGCCGACGTAGCTGGCGTACGAGCGGTTGTTGCTGCCGTCGGTGACCACGCCGAACCAGACACCGTCGCCGGTGGCTGCGTTGCGAGTGACGATGTCGCCGGAATGATTGACCCCAAAAATGGCGTGTTCTGTGGTGCCAGCGCCCGAGCCGGCACTCAGGAACATGTCGAATCGAACTGCATAATTCCCGCTGAACACCTGATTCTTGGGAAAGACGTTCACACCGGCAGCGCCGCTGGGGGTGTCGTCGTTTTTATTGACCTGTAGAAACAGTCCGAGGGTGCTCTCGTCGGTGGTGTGGGGCGCCGGAGGGATGGACAGTTCCGAGTAATCCAGAGCGAATGTCGCGGTGTAATCCTCGACACCGTTAATGGCGCCGAACTGCAAATCCCAGTTGCCACTGGTATCGGCACTGAAATCATCGGCGAAAAGGATTTCCTCCTCGGCGTAGTCGTCGTCCCGGATGGTGGCGGTTGCGGTGGCAGATTCGCCGACGGCATACCCCGCGCCCGCAACCACGGTAAGTTCGATGGTCTCATCCCCCTCCACCTCCCCATCATCAAGGGCATACACCTCGATAATGGTTTCAGACTCGAAAGCGAAGATTTGCAGGTCGGCGAAATCGCCCTCGTAGTCGGTGTCTGCCGTGGCGCTTCCGCCCACCTTGATTGTTACGGCCAGATCTTCGCTGTCATCCCCGGTCCGGGTGAGCGTGTAAAGGATCAGATCTCCCTCATGCCGCTCGTACGCCTGGGTGTCGGTGGCCGTGATTGAGACGGCGGCCGTATCGCCGTCGTCGGTCAGAATCGCAGTGGCCGTGTATTCGTGGTTGATCTCGTAGGCTCCCTGGCTCAGTTTCAGGCTGGCGGTGACAGTCTCTTCCGGTTCCCCCAGTTTGTCATCGACCGGCGTGACTGCAATCGAGGCCGACTCGGCCCCAGCGGGAATAGTGACACTCTTGCTTTCCACGGTGTAGTCGGCCCCCTCGGTGGCGGTTCCGCCAATGACGATATCGACGATCAACGCATCAGCCGTGTTTCCGGAACGGTGAACCGTGAACTCGATCGCATCGCCGCCGGACTCGACTCCAGCGTCGTCGGTCGCCTCCACGCTCAACAACGGCAGGCCTGGCTCCTTGTCCAGGTTCACGACCTGGATATTGTCGTACACGACGAAATTATCCGCCTTTGGGTTGGCGATGGAATTGAACAGATCCATGTATCCCAGCATAACCGTACCCTCGGTACGCACGCCAAAAAATTCGTCAGACGCAGGTCGTGAGGCGATCACCATGCCATTCATCACCCAGGACAAAATATCGTCATCCTGTCGTACTTCCACGGACACCCAGTTTTTTCCCGGGGCACCCTGGGTTTCAAAGGCAGGCGAGGGAAAGAGGAATTGGTACATCGGATGTGTGTTATTCTTGCCGACCATCCCGGCGAGATCCGGCGGGAGGGGGCTGACGGTTCCCGAATCGTCAGCCTCGAAACTGTAGTAGTCCGTCGAGCTGCCACCTTCGCCATCCACGCCAAACCAGACACCGTCACCCGTGGGTTGGGACGACCAGCCAACTTGCTCCCCCGATTGGTTCATACCGAAAATGGCGTGCTCCGTGGAGCCGGTGCCGCCCCCGGCCGGGCCGTTGTAATTGATCCACATGTCGACGCGCATGGCATAGTTCCCGCTGAAATTCTGTTTGGCGGGAAATAGGTTGACCCCAATGGCCTCGCTTCCGCCAGTGTCGTCGTTGTTGTTCACCGAAATCCTGACCCCCCGGGTCGATTTGTCCCCGCTGTTCGGTGCCGGCGGGATTCCGCGTGTGCTGTAGTCAAAGGCAAAGTCCACGGTAAAATCCCCAAGCGCAGCGTCGTAAGCGGCGTCATTCTCGTCGGCGTTTGTGCCGCTGAGGACGATCCAGTTGGCTGAGGTGTCCGAGTTGAAATCGTCTTCAAACAAAACCTGGGCGAACCCGTTCAATGAAAATGCGGTAAAGGCAGCGACAAGAAGCCTTGTCCACTGGGATATGGGGGAGGATTTCATTTTGGTGAGTATTCTAAGGTTGGATAGTTATGAGTGATCAGGGCGAAAGCGATCGCTCTTCAGTTGGCTGACATGCCGTGAATGGTCGACGGGTTAGAATGGCGTGTCAAGGGGATGTTGGATCTGGTAGACAACCGGTTTTGTGCTTGTTTTTCCCGTTGCTTGGCCGGGCGGGTTGGCTTTCAATCGCAGCACGGATGGTTCGACGATTCCCGCTTGGCCAAGCGCTTGGCCTGTTTACCGCCGCGTTACTTGCGCTTGGCACCGCCGGTTGCCGCGTGGCGCGGCCGGGCGACTACCCACTTGGCCTTTATTCGGTTGGCAGTGAGACGAACCTTGCTGAGATAGCTGGCGCCGGGTTCAACCTCGTCACCGGACCAGCCAGGCGCGATTTCCTCGACGAGGCCAAGGCTAACGGCATCGGTGTGCTAGCCTCGCCAGGCTCGCACGCGGGGGATCGTTTCGACGCAGCCAAGATCCGCGCCACGGTGGCTAAGCACGACCGGCATCCTGCGTTATGGTCGTGGTATTTAATCGATGAGCCGGACATGCAGAGAGTGTCGCCGGAGAAAGTAGAATTAGCGCACCGGTTCCTGAAACGGGTCGGCGCGACCAAGCCGACGAGCCTGGTCTTGTACCAGGGCGACTCGGCCAAGTGGTACGCCGACATTGCGGACATCACGATGATCGACCGCTACCCGGTGCCGTGGCTGCCGTTGGCCAATTTCTCCCAGCACATTCACAAGACGCGCTTGGCCACGGATCTGGATCGGCCAATGATTGCGGTAATCCAGTCATTCGACTGGACGGCGCACCAAAACGTTCTGCCGGGCGAGGAGAATCTACGTCCCCCGACGGAGCATGAGCTGCGAAGCATGACTTATAGCGCATTGGCTCGGGGTGCAAACGGGATTTTTTATTACAGCTATGCCGACATGCGGCTGAAGGAGCGGAAATACCCGGAACTTTGGGCCGCGCTCAAGCGGGTGGTGGGGGAGGTGCGCTCGCGCGAGGCCTTGTTTAAGGCTGAGCATGTCTGGTGGCCCAAGGCGCATCATTTTGAGAATCAGGAGACGCGATTCAATGCCGCTTTGGAGGCGAGCGTGCAGTCGGTGTTGCTGCGCGTGAAGCAGGGGGACAAGCAGATTCCGCCCGGGCATTACATTCTTGCGGTGAACACCACGCCGCAGTTTCACACCTACCGCTTCCGCCTGCCGTGGAAGACGGCGGCCGAGGTGCCGGTTGCCTTTGAGGGCCGGGTCGCGATCAGCGACGGCTCATGGGTGGCTGACCGCTTTGCCCCGTTTACCGTGCACGTATACGGGCCGCTACCGCAAGCCGTTCACTAACCTATTCCGGCCGGTTAGTTTTTTGACTTTGGCCTCGAGTTGGTCGAGGTTGATTGACTGGACGTTGCCGGGGTATTTCTGTTCGCTCACCCACCAGTCCTCAGTGAAGGAGGCTTTGCCGCCGGGCTTGAGAATTTCCTGCGGGCCGATCGGCTCGAGTTCGCACATCGGGCCGTCGGGGTACCAGATGGAAAGGGTCAGCCCGGCCATCTCGTTGTACGGCCGATTGGGATAGGTCGGCCAGCCCTTGACGAAGAGCAGGTCGTTGCGCATGAGGTAGGCCATCCAGCCGGCCTTGCTGTCGAAGCCCAGCTTGGGCTTGCGCGGTGGTCCCTCGACAAGGACGTAGCCGTCGCGCTGGCTGATTTTTTCGTCATCCGGCAGGAAGTTGACAGTGGTGCCGTTCTCGTAAATGACGTGCTTGCGGGGCATTCGGCTGTGATTGGTGACCGGCACGACGCAGATGCCCTGGCCATGCACAAACGTCCGGCACCAGTAACATACCTGCCGAGTCTTGTCGGAGATGTTGATGACGGTCTGCTTGATGCGCAGGTGCGTGCCGTTGGCGGCGAGCCTGAAGTCGCGGATGATTTGAAAACCGGTCGCCTCGTCCTTCCCACTGGTGAATCGGGCCGATCGCAGGCCGGTGATTTCGCCCTTGTACGGGCCGCTCCATAGCAGGTCGTGTCGGGGGAGGATGCGTTCCGGTCCGATGTCGAAACGCCCGGCGCTGGAGCCGCCCTTGCCCTGGCTGTCACCCTCGCTGAGGTAGAGCGTGTTGACGCCGTTGATCTCGTAGGAGAGCACGCGGCCTCCGGATGGGGCGAGCACGACCCGTGTGGTTTTGTTTTTCAGCTCGATGCAGTTTTCGTAGCCAAACGCCGTGAGGGAGCGAGTGCCCTTGGCCGCGATTGCCCTGCCATCAGCCAAACCAATGCTCAGCCCCAGCGCGAAGAGGCTCCTTGCAAACATTAATGGCTTCATCGCGGCAAACATTAGCCGCACGTCGTATAATGGACAAGCCTCGGCCGCTACTTGGCCCAGTGTAACGCGCAATGACTTGCATTGATCCGTTGCCGGGTGAAAAGTTTCCTCCAGTGAAATTATTCGTAGTTCTTGGTTTGTTGTTTTGGATCCTTGTTACTGGGCTTGGACAAGCGCAGGCCGGGCTGTGGCTGTTTACCGCTGACGAAAAAAAGTCGAAGATCGATCTCAAAGTGACACTGGATTTGGGTATCACCAAGGATTCTGACAGCGACTCAACCAAGGTCGAGGGAACAATGATTGCAGAACTCACTCCCGATGTGCCGCCAGTCGAGACTATCCACATAACCAGCGGTGATTTCCGGTCGACAAAGTCCAAGCTGCAACTCAGCTACTCATTAGGACCGTTTGGTTTGTTCGGGAAAGCCAAGTTCAGCATGAGCGATCTGAGTATCCGAATCGATCCCGGGGATGCCGGAGAGGAGGCTGAAGTGGACGAGGAGGGCTACTTCACGCAGGAGGATAATACCCCCACCCTCAGGGGCGTCGTGTCGTATGACGTCAACGCTCTCGGGAACGAGAGCCAGGGAGAGATAGACTTTTCCGATCCCGAGCAATTTCCCGAGGATCAGCAGGGGGAGGCGTTCGCTATCGAGGGTCAGTTGACTTGGGACGGCGACCAGCCAGTGCTGAAGTTTGACTTTGAGATTGAGCAGGAAGTGGAGACTGAGGAGTTTGAGGGGATTACCGTGCTGGTACTAGCCAGCGGGACATTAGTTGCCCGCGGCGAAAGACTGGCCGATCGACCGCTACTCGCAATTGTGCCGATTGGGGACGGCCAATTTCGCCTCGCCTGGGAGGTGGGTGCCTACGTCCTCGAGGCCGCCGCCGAGCCGACCTTCGCCGAGCCGGAGACGATCGATCTCGACGACGGCCGAGTGGAATTCATTGCTGACCCAGACGGCGATCAGCCGCAGCGGTTCTTCCGCCTCCGCAGCCGGTAGCCGCACGCTTGCGCTTGGCCAAGTGCGCGCGCAAGACTCGGCGCGTGAGTTTCGTCACCCATCTCGAGTGCGCCAACTGTGGCAGGCACTACCCTGCGGGCCAGCCGCACAACCTTTGCACTGACTGCCAGCGCCCGCTCTGGGTGCGCTATGACCTCGACCGTGTGCGTGAGGTGTTCCCGCGTGAAGCCTTGGCCAATCGTCCCGCCGACCTGTGGCGTTATCGCGAGTTGCTGCCGTACGCCGACCCTGAGAACGTCGTGTCGCTGGGTGAGACGATGACACCGATTCTTCTGGCTCAACGCCTGGGCGCGGAGCTGGGTCTTGATAACTTGGTGTTCAAGGACGAGAGCCGGCTGCCCACCGGCAGCTTCAAGGCGCGCGGCATGGCGATGGCGATCACGATGGCCAACGAGTTTGGTATCCAGCGCGTCGCCTGTCCCACAGCGGGCAACGCTGGGGGTGCCATGGCCGCTTACGCGTCGCGGGCTGGGATGGAGTCGTACGTGTTCATGCCGGACGACACCCCGGTGATCAACATCAAGGAGACGCACCTTGCCGGCGCAAGTGTGATTCGCGTGAACGGGTTGATCAACGACTGCGGCCGGCTCGTGGGCGAGGGATGCCAGTCGATGGGGTGGTTTGACCTTTCTACTCTCAAGGAGCCGTACCGCATCGAGGGCAAAAAAACCATGGGCCTCGAGTTGGCGGAGCAACTCGACTGGGAGTTGCCCGACATCATCCTGTACCCGACCGGGGGCGGCACCGGCTTGATAGGTATGTGGAAGGCATTCACGGAGCTGGAGGCCATCGGCTGGCTGCCGGGTGGCAAACGGCCTCGGATGATCTCCTGCCAAAGCGACGGGTGCGCCCCGATCGCCACGGCGTTTGAGGCGGGCGAAAAACATGCACCCCCATTCGAGAATGCTCACACCGTGGCCAGCGGGCTGCGCGTGCCGGTTGCAGTGGGCGATTTCATGATACTGGACGCCGTCCGTGAGAGTGGCGGCTGTGCCGTGACCGCACCGGAGAGCTGCATCGAGGCTTGGATGAAGCGTCTGGCCAGGTTGGAGGGATTGGCTGTCTGCCCCGAAACCGCCATATGCATGGGCGTGCTCGATCAATTGTTGGCCAATGGCACCATTCGGACAAGCGACCGCGTGCTCGTGTTCAACACCGGCGGTGCCATGAAATACCCCGACCTCATCGAGGAACCCACACGACACCACGACCTCGGCCTACCACCCGACTGGAAGACTCTTTCCGGGGGTTGAATCGCATGACGAAGCGGGGTATTCAGAGTGCCGGTTACATGAGATTTTTTTCTGGGATGAGACCACTGCAATTTGTTGCTGCTGCCTGTACAGCCTTGGCCGTCGGATGCGCCACCCCGGTTGAGACCGACTTGGCAAAGCGGCCGGCCGGTGGGTCGAGCCACAAGGGGCCGCAATTGATCCAGGCCGGGCCGATAATCGGCCACGTTGGCCCGGCCGAGGCCAAGGTTTGGGTTCGCACCAAGCTTGGCTCGACACTCACGGCCCAAGCGAACCAGCCGGGCGGTGCTCGAAACCGGCTTTCCATCGAGGACTTGGGCAATGGGTTTTCGGTGCTACGCTTTTCGCGCCTGGCACCGGCGGCCGACACGCGGGTGAAGTTGACGGTCAACCGCGCGGGCAGTGCCGCCGAGACGGCGGAGGTTGCCTTTCGCACGGCGGCGTTGCCATCGGATACCGGCCGGGTTCGGATTGCCTTTGGCTCCTGCAGCAAGGTGTCACAGTTCAGCAGTGGCCCGATCTACAAGGCGATTGCTGAAGAGAGGCCGGACATGGCGTTGTTCGTGGGTGACAACTCCTACTTCATCGTCGCTGATGGCAGCGACAGGCATTTCAACACCACTGGCCCGACGGGAGACTGGTCGTCGCCGGAGGCGATGACAGCGCGCCATCTCACCACCCGTATGCATCCCGATCTGCAGTCGATGTTTCGCACCGTGCCAAGCTATGCTGTTTGGGATGACCACGATTACGGCCCGGATAACGCTGATCGCACATTCGACCTGCGAGAGGAGGCAACGGAAGTTTTCCGCCAAATGTGGGCCAACCCCAGATATGGAACAGACAGTATCCCGGGCATATTTAGTTCGTTTCGAAACGGGCCTGTGGAGGTTTTTTTGATGGATGACCGTTACCACAAATATTCACCGCAAAAACACAAGGATGTTTCGATGGCTACCGGCGAGATTTGGGGTAGGGCGCAGACCGATTGGCTCCTGGCCGGCTTAAAGCGCTCGACTGCGCCGGTAAAGGTCATTGCCAACGGCACTCAGGTTGTCACCCGAAGCACCGGTGGCGAAGGGCATCGACGGGAGGCACAGAATGAGTTGAACCGGCTGATTGAGCATCTTGATGAACACCGAATCGATGGAGTTGTTTTTCTGGTCGGGGATCGACACTACAGCGAGCTGCACTTTGAGACGCGTGAAGGCTATCCACCCCTGCTTGAGTTCACGAGTTCACCGCTCCAGCAGGATCAAAAGGTTGAGCCGCTCAAGAATCGTCCGAACCCATACCGGGTCTGGGGTTTGCGGGGCAACAGTTATGGCCTGGTGACGGTGGACATCCCAGAGCCGGGCCGGGGCACGGTTCGGTTTGAAGTACGGACGGAGGCCAACACCGTACCGGTCATCGGAAACGATCGCTGTGCTTCTGCCTGGCAGCTTGGAGACTTGCAGTATTAGAGATGCCACATTGCATCCGCATTGGTCTGGGCTGCCTGATCTTCCTGTCAACGCAGTCGATTGTCGAAGCAGCAAATCTTGAAGGTCGGCCAAATGTCCTGTTCATTGCCGTTGACGATCTCAACGACTGGGTTGGGGTGTTGGGTGGGCATCCGCAGGCCCGTACGCCGAACATCGACCGCTTGGCCAAGCGCGGGATGCTTTTTACCAATGCCCACTGTTCCGCGCCGGCTTGCAATGCCTCACGTTCGAGTTTGCTCACCGGGCTGCGGCCTTCGACCACGGGCATTTACGCCAACGCCCACGACTGGCGGCAGGCGCCCAAGCTCAAGGGAGCGCTCACGCTGCCGCGGCATTTCAAGGACAACGGATACAATACAATGGGCGCTGGTAAGCTGTTTCACGCGCACACGTTTTTCGACAAAAAGAACCTCAGCGGCTACCCTGACCCCGAGGCGTGGCACGACTATTTTCCGTCGAAGACACAGCAGATGCCGGAGGAGGCCGTGCCGGAAATGTGGCCGGTCAACAGTAGTCGAAAGTTTTATCGCGGCCATTTCGACTGGTCGCCGCTGCAAATCTCCAATGCCGAGATGGCTGATGCTAAGGTTGTGTCGTGGGCGGTGCGGCAACTGGCCAAGAGGCACGAGCAGCCGTTGTTTTTGTCGGTCGGGATTTACCGGCCTCACGTGCCGTGGTACGCGCCTCAGAAATATTTCGACCGCTTCCCGCTCAACGAAATCCAGCTGCCGATTCACATGGAGGGCGACCTCGGTGACGTTCCCGCTGCTGGCCAAAAGATGGCCAAGCGACATTGGCACGAATGGATCATCGCAAATGGTGAGTGGAAAAAAGCGGTTCAGGGCTACCTCGCCTCCCTTGCTTTTGCCGACGACATGGTGGGAGAACTGCTCGACGCGCTCGATAACGGCCCGATCGCAAGGGACACGCTAATTGTGTTCTGGGGAGATCACGGCTATCACCTTGGGGAGAAGGAGAGTTGGGAAAAATTTGCACTGTGGGAGGACACTACCCGCGTGCCGCTCGTCATCGTCGACCCGCGCCATGCCAAGCCCGGCACTCGCTGTGACTCACCGGTAAGCTTGCTCGACCTTTATCCGACGCTCATCGAGTTGTGTGGGCTTGGCTCGCCGCCGCAGTCTCTCGAGGGTCGCAACTTGGCCAAGCGCCTAGCCAAGCCGGACGCGAAAACCAACCGAGTCGCCATCACCACACAGGGCAGGGGCAACCACGCCGTGCGCTCGAGTCGATACCGATACATTCGATACGCTGACGGCAGTGAGGAGTTGTACGATCACCGGACCGACCCGCACGAATGGCACAACCTCGCTGCCAACCCCGCTTTGGCCAAGGTGAAGTTGCGCTTGGCCAAGCGGTTGCCCCCCGTGAATGCCGAGCCGATCGTGGTTCGCCGCAAACGATGAAAACTCGGATTCACTTCTCAAAGTTTGTCGTGCTTGCGGCTGCCCTGTTACTGCAGGGCTGTGCGGTTACGGGGAGCTTGGCCAAGCGGCCGGTGACGCAGGGGCCAGAGAATGGCACGCTGGTCATCGTCGGGGGAGGGGGAATGCTGAAGGTGATTTTTGACCATTTCTTCGAGGCGGCCGGGGGGCGGGATGCCAAGCTGGTTGTCGTGCCCACCGCGGGTATTGAGGAGTCGTATGATGACTCCACCCGCTCGGTGGAAATGTTTAAAAAGGCCGGGGCGACAAACGTGCAACTGCTGCACACCCGCGATCCGAAGAAGGCGGACACGGCTGAGTTTGTCGCGGTGCTGAGTGACGCAAAGGCGGTCTGGTTTGCTGGAGGTCGGCAATGGCGGCTGGCTGATTCCTATCTGGGAACGAAGACGGAGGCTGCGTTTCACGATGTGCTCAAGCGGGGCGGGGTAATCGGCGGCAGCTCCGCCGGGGCGACGATTCAGGGTTCCTATCTTGTGCGGGGTGCGCCGGAGGGCAATCACATCATGATGTCGCCAGGCCATGAGGAGGGGTTCGGTTTTCTGCGCAATGCGGCTATCGACCAGCACCTACTTGCGCGAAAACGCGAGAACGACCTTCTGCCGGTCATCCGCCGACATCCGCAACTGATTGGCATCGGCATCGACGAATCGACCGCGCTGCTCGTGCGCGGCAACACCGCCGAGGTCATTGGAAAAAGCAAGGTGCTCTTTTACGACATCGGGCTGGAGAAAACGCTCGGGAAAAAATTCTACATCATGCTCGATCCCGGCGATTGTTACGACCTGAATTCCCGCAGGGAACTTACTGCCAAATAGCGCTTGGCTGTTCATCGCTTTACAATGCGTGGCCCGCCCCGGATGATGCGCGCGTTTTATGAATATCAGTGTACATGACGGCTCGCTGGCGGAGTTGAAGTGCGACGCCTTGGTCGTACCGTTGGCGGGTGGTGCCGCGCTTGGGCAGGCGGCTGAAGCGCAGGTCGCCGCCCTGCGCGAGTCGGGTGAGGTGACCGGCAAGCCGAGCGAGTTGACTATCCTGCACGAACCAAAGGAACTTGCCGCGAGCCGGTTGATGCTGCTGGGTGCCGGCGATGCGTTCGATGCGAACCAGGCGTTTCGCATGGCCGGCCAGGCGGTCCGTGCGGCACAGCAACGAATGTTCAGGCGGCTCGCGATCGTGCTGGTTGACGGTGAGTTAATCCGGTCCGTGGCGGAGGGTTGCGCGTACGGTGGTTACGAGCGCCCGAAGTACAAGAGCGACGACTCGGTCTCCTCGGTGGAAGAGATTTTGATCGTGGCACCGGGCGCGGACTCGGCGGCGTTCGAGGCTGGTCGCATCGTCGGGGAGTCGGTGAACCTGACGCGGCGACTCGTGGACACGCCGGCGAATGACCTTGGCCCGGTGGAGTTCGCCGACATGGCCGAGTCGATGGGCAAGGCGGCCGGGCTGGAGGTCGAGGTGCTCGACGAACCGGCACTGGAAGCGCTTGGTGCTGGTTCCTTGTTGAGCGTGGCCAAGGGATCCGCAAGGCCGCCTCGGCTGGTTCGATTGAGCTGGAATCCCGCCGACACAGCCGGGGATTCGCACCTGTTCCTGGTCGGCAAAGGCGTGACGTTTGACACCGGCGGTCTGTCGCTCAAAACGGCAAACTCGATGGAAAAAATGAAGTATGACATGGCCGGCGCGGCGACCATGCTCGGGGCGATCACGGCGATGGCGAGACTTGGTGTGCCGCAGCGCGTGAGCTGCCTGCTTGGGTTAGTCGAAAACATGCCCAGCGGTACGGCCACCCGGCCGGGTGACATTGTGCAGGCGATGAACGGTAAAACCATCGAGGTGATTAACACAGACGCTGAAGGGCGGCTGGTCCTCGCGGATGCCCTTACGTACGCGGTACGAGAGGGAGCGACGCATCTGATCGATGCAGCGACGCTGACCGGCGCCGTCAGCGTCGCGCTGGGTGCCGTCAACATCGGCCTGATGAGCAACAACGACCCGCTGCAGTGGCACATTGCCGCTTCCGGCCGTGCGATTGGTGAACAGTTTTGGGCTCTGCCCATGAACGACGAATACCTGGAGCCGATGAAGGGTGACCTGTCCGATCTGCGCAACACCGGGACGGATCGGAAGGCCGGGACGATCACGGCGGCCAAGTTCCTTGAGCAGTTTGTGGATGGTATCCCGTGGGCGCATCTCGACATTGCGGGAACGGCCAATCTCGAGAAGGGGCTGCCGAACGCGCCGAAGGGGGCGTCAGGCATCGCTGTGCGTTCCCTCGTGCGCGCGGTCGAAACATGGGCAAACGGAGGACTCGAATGATTTCCGCGAAGGAAGCAATCGATCGTCTGAAGGAGGGCAACGAACGGTTCGTCTCGGGCGGACAACTCATGGAGTCGCTCACCAACCCAGAGCGACGCGTTGAGTTGGCGTCCGGTCAGGAGCCGTTCGCGATCATCCTCGGTTGTTCCGACTCGCGTGTGCCGGCGGAGATTGTCTTCGACTTCAGCCTGGGTCACCTGTTCGTGATCCGCGTGGCGGGCAACATCGTCGCGCCGTCTCAGGTGGGCAGCATTGAGTTTGCCGCCGAGCAGTTCGGCACGCGGTTGGTCGTGGTTCTGGGGCACCAGAACTGCGGCGCCGTGGCGGCGACTCTCGACGAGCTGAAACGCCCGACAGAAAACCGCTCGCCGAATCTGGGTGCGATCGTCGACCGCATCCGTCCGGCCGTGGAGCCGCTTACGGCGACCGGCAACGACGAGGCCGCGCTGCTCAGGCAGGCCGTTCGGGCCAACGTCCGTGCATCGGTCAACCAGCTCAAGCGCGGCTCGGGGATTTTGGAGACGCTCGTTCGCGGCGACGGATTGCACATTGTCGGTGCCGAGTACTCGCTGAAAACTGGGACGGTGGATTTCTTCGACGACTAAAAAGTCAAGCGCTTGGCCACCCGTTACGCCCAGGCGGGCGGGTTGGCCAGGCGGAACAGGCGTTCCCCGGCGTGTGGTACGAGCAGAATCCCCTCCTCCTCACGGTTGGCAAAATCTTTCGGGTTGATGCTCGCCGGATCACGGTAGCCGAGGTTGATCTGCCGACACTTGGCCTCGCTGAGCTGCGACGCCACAGTCACTTCAGCGCGCGGGGTCTCGACGCCGTTTTCATACGTGCCCAGGCCTTTCACGTCGACACAGTGCGCGATCGCGCCCCACGGCAGGTCCTTGAACCGGTCCCACTGTTTCAGGAAATAGTCGCGGCAATGGTAGCCAACGCTTTCGATCGTTTCGCCATGCGCGACGCACACCTCGCGGATGTGCGGCGCGTAAATGATCAGCTCGCCGCCGTCGGCGAGCACAGGCTCGAGCTTGTACATGCATTTGCCGGCGGTCCACAGCTCGTCGTACATCTCCGGGCAGCAGGCGAGTATGGTGTGGAACGGTTTCGGTTTGATGCGAATGTGTCGCTCGGCCGAGAGGTCGGCGGCGGCGGACCACGCCTCCTCCACCGGCCCGGCGAAAAGTCCGCACATGCCGTCGCCCTCGACGACCATGCAGAAGGCAAGCTTGGGAAGCTTGACCATCGCTCCGGCGCGATCGACCACCTTGCGCACCGGCGTCCATTTGTGGCCGATGATTTTCGGCGTGGTCATCACCGCAGCGAGCCAGTGGAAAAAGTGCAGCACCTCAGGACCGGACACGCCCGGGAAGAGGTATTTGCTGCCCCCGGAAAACCCGACCACCTCGTGCGGAAACACCGGGCCGATGATGACGATCTGGTCGTAGTCGAACAGTTGGGCGTTCACCTCCACCGGCACGTCCATCTCAAAGAGCCCGCCGCTCAGGTCACCGATCTCCTCCGCCGGGAGGATGCCGATGTGGCGCAGCGCGCCGGGATCGTCCCAAGCATGGTTGAAGAACCTCACTCTGGCGTACGAGCCCGTGCGTTCGTCGTGGGAGATTTCCAGCCGCTGCTCGATCGCCGTTTCGCTCATCGGTTGGTGCGTGCCGAGCGCGATCATTACGTCGAGTGCGCCAGTTACACCGCCGATCTGTTTGTGGATCGCCTTGAATAACGTACCTACCGGCGCGGTGCGTGTGCCGTCGGGAACAATGAGCAGCACCTTGCGGTCACGGAACCCCTCCTCTGGCATTGCCTTGGCCACGACTTCAACTGCCTGTTCGGCGCTGAGCAGTTTGTCCTCGGAAACTTTTTTGGAAATGACTCCCACGATGTGTCAGATGGTTTGGCTCAGGAACCCGCCGTCGACCACAATATCGGAGCCGGTGACGAAGCTCGCCGCCTTTTCGCTGGCCAGATAAACCGCTGCGCCGGCCAGTTCGCTTGGGTCACCAAACCGGCCCATCGGCGTGTGTCCAAAAATTGATTTAGCGCGGTCACTCGGTGTGCCATCCTCGTTGAACAACAGTTTCTTGTTTTGTTCCGCTGGGAAAAAACCGGGAGTGATGCTGTTCACACGCACGCCATTCGTGGCCCACTCGCGGGCAAGGAACCGGGTGGCACTCAGCACGGCCGCCTTGGAGGCCGAGTAGGCGATCACTTTCGAGAGCGGCAGGTGCGACGTCACGCTGGCGATGTTGATGATGCTGCCTTTGCCGCGATCGCACATTGCCGGACCGAACTCCTGGCACGGCAGCAGGAAGCCGCCGACAAGGTTCAGGTCAAACACCTTGGCCCAGGCCGGTTGCGGGATGTTCTCGAACGGCATCTCTGGCGTCACGGTGGCGTCCGGGTCGTTGCCGCCGGCGGCATTGAGCAGCACGGTCGGCGAGCCAAGCGCTTGGCCAAGCGCCTCGTGGCACGACTTGAGGCTGGCGGGATCCATGGCGTCGCAACTAAAAAACTGCGCTTGGCCACCGGCATCGGTGATCTCCTTGACGCGCGCCTCACCTCGCTCGGCGTTGCGGCCCACCACGGCAATCTTCGCCCCGGCCCCAGCCATTGCCACGGCGCAGGCGCCGCCGAGTGCCCCCGTGGCGCCGATCACAACGGCCACCTCCCCGCTCAGGTCAAACAAGTTCTCCGACATGGCCGCGGAGTCTCCACCAGCAAGCCGCTTGATTGAAGGAAATTCCGCCCCGGCCAAGCGCTAAGCCAAGTGCGCTTTTATCGTTTGCGCCGTGAATAGACAAAGGGTAGCGTTTGCCCGTTCATGAAATGGTTCGCAATTATCGCAGTGTGCCTGGCTGTTGGCTTGTATGGTTTGAATGTCCTAAACCGCGAGGAGGTCGTGCTGGAGCAGCGGGAGGATGGGCTGTACTACAAGGTTCACGCGGAAACGACGTTCACCGGGGACGGACTAGTGTATCACCCCGGCGGCCAGAAGATGCAGCAGGGCAAAATCGAGGCCGGCAAACAAACCGGCCCGTGGAAGATTTGGCACGCCAACGGCCAACTGGAATGGGAGGGGAGCTACCAGGACGGCAAAAAGGAAGGCGTGTGGATCCGGTACGATGAGGAGGGCACAAAGACAAAGGAGTCTACTTGGGAGGAGGGTGTGGAGCAGATCATGTTTGAACTGAAGCCGGCCAATCCCGCGGAATCTCCCGCAGCGACAACTGAACAAAAACAAACAAATAAATAGGTGATGTAATGAACCGTCTCAAGCTCCCCGTGTTGGCGGCAGTCGCCTTGGTGGTTGCTGGCTGCCAGACTACAAAGCGGCTGGCTCATGATGGGCAGGCTTCCATCTTTCGCCCCGAGCTTTGGCTTAAGGACGGACTCTACTATGCCGCGGGTGCCGATGAGCCGTACACTGGCAAACACGAGGCTTGGTTCGCCAACGGCGACAAGGCTTGGGAGGGGGAGATGAAGGACGGCGTCCGTCACGGCCCCTACACCCAGTGGCACTCCGGGGACGGCGGCTTGCACGTTGCCGGACTCTACCAGGATGGCAATCGCAACGGGACGTGGGGCCAGTGGTATCGAAGCGGCCAGTCGGAAATCACCTCCGAGTACCTCGAGGGCATCGAGTCGAAGGTCACGTTCTACTCCGAGCAGGGCGAGGTGATTCCCGAGAGGCTCTATTGGAGAAAACTTCGCCAGAAACTCAGCCGGCAGGGCCTGGGGAGCTACAGTATCGCTCACCGCAGAGGCTATACCAGCTACGACTACCCCTCATTTTATCAAGGTTCATCCGGTTGGACGCCTCCCGGCGGTGGCTCCGCGAGTGATTTCGGGGACCTCAGAGGCAATCGTTCCTCATTCGGAGGGGGTAGCCCGTTGAGTGGAGGAGGTAGCCCATCAGGGGGCGGCTCCGTGGGTGCGCCGGAAGGCCAATCCAGCGACAATCCAAAATCGCCTTGACGCTGGTTTTTGGGCTTGGCCAAGCGGAACAGCCTTGCCTTGCTGGGTGCTCTCGGTGAGTTTTGCCCCGTGAGATTTTCGCCCGTTCCCATGGCTGCCGTGGCCTTGCTTGTCGCCTGTGGCCCTGCTGATATAATGTCGCCCGAGCTCGCCGAGAACCAAGAGGCCCCGGCTCCCGAGTCAGCCCGCGCCACCGCCGCCGAACCCGAGTCCGCCCCCGATACCCCTCAACCGGCAGCCCCGCCGGCCCCCGTCTCCGAACCAGCCCCAGCCCCATCGCCGGAGCCCAAGGCAACCGAGACCAAGCCTGTCCCCGAGCCGGTTGCCGCCGCGCCGCCGATTCGCCAGTCCTTGCGCGAGCGGTTCGTCGAGGAGCATCGTCTTGAGTTGAAGGAGCAGCGCTGGCACGTGCTCGGTGAGCCAGAGCCGTACACCGGCCACACCAAGCGCTGGACGGTCGAGGGCTGGAAACAGGCCGAGGGTGCATATTTGAACGGCCTTCAGCATGGCCGCTGGAAAACCTGGTGGGACAATGGCAATCTTCGAACCGTGATCGAGTTCAGCAACGGCAAACCGAATGGCCCGGCGACGCATTGGTACGCCAATGGCGAGCGAAAGACCGAGGGTGCATTCGTCAACGGCCAATTCACCGCCACGGCCAAGTGGGACGAAGCCGGCGAGCCTCTTCCCCTCGATACCGCCCCCGAGCCGTAATTCGCCACGCGCGCTTCGCCAAGCCTATCACCGCCAAAACCCGTCGCTTGACGGGAATGGTTTTCAATCTATCATGCGCAGCCATCCGCGTTCGGAAGGAACGGACTCCATGACAAAAATCAAAAGTATTCTAGCCCGCGAAATCCTCGACTCGCGCGGCAACCCCACCGTCGAGGCCGACGTTACCCTCGAGAACGGCGCATTTGGTCGCGCCGCCGTGCCCAGCGGCGCGAGCACCGGCGAACACGAGGCGCTCGAACTGCGTGATGGTGACAAGGGCCGCTACCTTGGCAAGGGCGTCCGGCAGGCCGTCGCCAACATCAACGACAAGATTCTTCCGACGCTCAACGGCATCGATGCCGCCGACCAGTCGGCGGTCGATCAGGCGATGCTCGATCTCGATGGCACCGATAACAAGGCTACCCTTGGCGCCAACGCTGTCCTCGCCGTTTCGCTGGCCAGCGCCCAGGCGGCAGCGGCAGCGGCTGGTCAACCGCTCTTTCGCCACCTCGGCGGTGCGGCTGCCAACGTCCTGCCGGTGCCGATGGCTAACGTCATCAATGGCGGCGCCCATTCTGACGCGCCGATTGACTTTCAGGAGTTCATGATCATGCCCAAAGGCTTCGACACGTTCAGTGAAGGCTTGCGCGCGATCACCGAGATTTTTCATGCCCTCAAGGCCGTGCTCAAAAAGAAGGGCCTCTCCACCGCCGTCGGTGACGAGGGTGGCTTTGCGCCGGCGCTCGGCAGTGTGGAGGAGGCGCTCGAGTCAATACTCTCCGCCACGAACGACGCCGGCTACGAGGCTGGGAAGCAGATTTTCCTCGCGCTCGATGTGGCCAGCAGCGAGTTCTACGATACGGAGAAGCAGCGATATGTCTTCAAGAAAAGCACCGGCGCCGAGTTGACCGCCGCCGAGTTGGTGGCATTTTATGCCGAGCTCAGCGGCAAGTACCCCATTGTCAGCATCGAGGATGGCTGCGACGAGAACGATTGGACCGGCTGGAAGGCGCTCACCGACAAAATTGGCGACCGCGTGCAGCTCGTCGGCGATGACCTGTTCGTCACCAACGTCAAGTTCCTACAGCGCGGCATCGATGAGGGTGTGGCCAACTCGATCCTCGTGAAGGTCAACCAGATCGGCTCTCTCACCGAGACGCTCGGCGCGATCCGACTCGCGCAGGAAAACAACTACACCACTGTCATCAGCCATCGCTCCGGCGAGACCGAGGACGCCACCATCGCCGACCTGGCCGTGGCCACCAACGCCGGCCAGATCAAGACTGGCTCTCTTAGCCGCAGCGATCGCACCGCCAAGTACAACCAGCTTCTCCGCATTGAGCAGGAGCTGGGTTCAAATGCAGTTTACGGTCGAGAAAAATAATATCGGTTACTAATGCATTTTCATAACCGCGCGGAAACGCGCGGTTTTTTTATGCCTGGGCTTGCTGTTGGCCAGGCACTTGGCCAAGCTCCGCAGATGAGCCCTTCATTTCATTTGCGTCTGGTCATTGCGTTTTGTCTGTTCACCGTTATGCCGGGTATGTCTGCCTCGGATGCATCACTGAAGACGGCCCTCACATTTTACGCCTCGTTTGACAAGGGCACCGATGCCGACCTCGCCAAGGGAGACAAACGTCTCCATACTCTTGTCGATAAACAACCAAAGGCTGGCAACCATACCGAAAACATGACGCGCCTGGCCAAGGGCAAGGGGTTAAACGGAGATGCGTTGTTGTTCACCAAACGCAACGCCAAGTGGCTGTTCTACGACGGGGCGAAAAATTTTGAGTTCAAAAACAAGGACTGGAGCGGAACGTTGAGTTTCTGGATGAAGGTGGACCCGATCAATGAACTTGATCCCGGTTACGTTGATCCTATCCAGGTCACGCCGTTTACCTGGAACAATGCCTCATTTTTTGTGGACTTTGACAAGGGAGGCAACCCCCGGTCATTTCGTCTCGGTGCATTCGCCGACAAGCCGGTGTGGAACCCGGAAAACAAAGACGTGCGGGAGGCGCAACGACCACTTGTGCCGGCCAAGTCGAGTCCATTCAGCAAAGACAAGTGGACGCATGTCGCCTTCACGTGGGAACGGTTCAATACGGGAAAAAAGGACGGCGTGTCCACGCTCTATCTCAATGGGAAAAAAGAGGGTAGTATCACCGGCTGGAACCAGCAGTTTTCGTGGGCCGGCAAGTCGCACCGAATTCTCATCGGCCTGAATTATATGGGTCTGTTTGACGACTTGGCCTGCTTCAACCGAGCCCTCTCGGTAAATGAGTTACGCTCTATCCACGGAGACAAATCTGCCTTGGATAATTTGCTCAAATAGCCCTTCGAGTGTACTTTTTCCGAGAGTAATCACCGTGAATTGTCGCGCCTACGGTGGCCAGTCGGAGTTTGACGAGTCCGAGTCGGGCAGGGGGGGCATTTTGCCTGTTATGCCGCGAGCCGCTGGTGGTCACGGCATCCCGCCCGCCCGGCAAGTTGTCGGTGGGGGAGCAAATGGCTCATTACGGGGAGGCGCTCAAGGAAACCGATTGGGGCCATTAACCGTGCAGAGTTTCGGCGTCGGTCGCTTGGCCAAGCGTCACCGAGTTTTTAAGTGATGAAAGCGAACACGAAAACCAGCCCCCACTTGGCCAAGTGCCTGGCCAAAGGCTTCACGCTGGTTGAACTGCTGGTGGTGATTGCGATCATCGCCATCCTTGCTGCGCTGCTGCTGCCGGCCTTGGCCAAGGCAAAGAACAGCGCATCGACCGCCGGCTGCCTGAACAACGTCCGCCAGTTCTGCATTGCCAACGCCCTGTACGCGAATGACCATGACGACCAGTGCGTGCCGCTCATCGAGATCAACCGCCGCACCGGCGCCCGGCGTGTCTGGATGTCGAACACGGCTTTTCGCAAACTGATCGGTTACGACAACAAGGGCAACTCCATGTACCAGACGCCGACCGATTTCCGCTGTCCTGCTGACACGCAGATCTGGCGGCCGTCTCAGTTCGCTTTTTCCAACAACCCTAACCTGCCGGACAAGGATAACCGGGGCACACTGACGAGCTACAGCTACAATTTCGAGGATTGGTTCCCGTCGGACGGACGCGGCTGGTCGATGGCCTCGAAGGATCATTCCGGGCACACCTTCAGCGCGGTGCGAGAGCCGTCGGGCAAGCTGATTTTTCACGACGGGCACGACTGGTGGTCGCGCTGGAAGGGGGCAAACTACAAGACTGGTTGGGACAAGCTTGGCCAAAAAGGCAGCGTGCAGGCCTACAAGGGCACCGGCAACGGCGGCCCGACGCTGTACCGCCACAACGAGGGGGCGGTCATCGGTTTCTACGACGGCCACGCCGAGCGGCTGGACAAGGAGAAGGTCTGGATCGAGGCAGACTACAACGCCCGGCCCAAGCGGCCCGGCATGTGGGTGGCTGTGCCGGAGGTGTGGAACAAATACCGGTAGAGGGGCGCCACCCGTGCTTCAGCGTGGTCCGTAGTGGAGGGCATCGTTGCCCAGTGCCAGGCTGTAGTTGTAGTTTTCCCGCTTGACGAATTCCACGTGTGCATCGGCGAACAGAATGTTTTCGCCCTCAACACCGTGGTTGTCCCCCTCGTCCGGATAATTGTTCATCGCGCCGGCGTAGGAATAATCGGCCTCCTTGATCAGCCAAATCTCGGACGGGCCGGTTACGTGTCCCTTCAATCCGAACTCGGTGTTGGCGTGAACGTAGCGGCTGACCACGGACTCGGTTTTCAGGATGCCCTGACAGCCGGAAGGCCCGACGTACGGGAACCCTTTCGTGTAGCGCTTGTTGGGGATCCCGTTCCAGTTCATGCAGCCGAAAATCTCGTAACTGATTCCCGGTTTTGTTCCTTTGTCGGCCGCAAACCGCTGCAGGTCGGTGTAGATTTCCGCCCGGCCGTGGAGCCGCTCGACATAGCGCCGGTCATTGATCCGGACGGCCAGGTCGCGTCCTCGCCGGTCGCGGGTGCGCACGAAGTTCTGCGTGTCGGGGCAGGTCACCGACTTGAGGTTGGGCAGGAAGGCCGGAAACAGCCAGTTCATGTCGTCGTCACAGGCGGCGTTGAAGTTGGGGCCGTTCCAGTCCACGCCCGAGAGCGCGCCCCGCTGGTCTTCATTCGCGTACAATTGACTGCCGATCCCCATCTGCTTTTGGTTGTTCATGCAGGAGACCTGCTTCGCCTTCCACTTGGCCCGCGACAACGCCGGCAGCAGCAGCGACGCCAGGATGGCGATGATCGCAATCACCACCAGCAACTCGATCAGCGTGAATGCCCTTGACCCTTTCATCAGCGGTTCCTGCGAAACGATATCTCCGCCCGCGCGCAAAAACAGACAAAAATTCACCGCCTTTCCAAGGCGATGTTTCATTGAAAGCTTGCCGCTTGGCCAAGCTACCGGCGCTTGGATTGAGCCGGTTTTTTGCCCTTGGGGGCGCCGTAGGGGTTGCCACCCGGCGGCATAAACGGATCCGGAAATCCCGGCATCCCGCCCGGAAATCCCGGCATCATGCCCGGCTCCATGCCGCCTCCCATACCGGGATCGGCCTTCGCCCGTTCCTCCGGTGTCATGCTTGTGCCGCCCTTGCTCTTGAGGAGGGCGACGGTGGCCTGCCCGGCTGCCGACGGTTCCGGCGGCGCCCCGCCGAAGCCCGGCATTTCGTTGGAATAAAGCGCGGCGTCGAGCGGGGTGAAGCCGATCTTGTTTTTCTTGTTCACCCGCGCCCCCTTGTCGAGGAGCAGTTCGCACATCGCCTTGTTCTCCTCCATGGCCGCGAGGTGCAGGGCGGTGTTCAACGCGCCGTCCTTGGAGGTGGCGCTGGGGTGGGCCTTGTTTTCCAGCAACCGCCTGGCCAGGTCGATGTTGTCCGCCTCCACGGCGACCATCAACTCAGTCTGGCCCCACTCGTTGTATCGGTTGAGCGACAGGCCCTTGGCCAAGCGCTCGTTGATGGCCTTAATCTCCTCATCCGGATCCATCATCCCCATCCCAAATGGATCCATCCCCATGCCGAAGGGGTCCATCCCCATGCCGAAGGGGTCCATCATCCCCGGCATCATCCCCATGCCGAGCGGGGCTGAACCGAATTGCTTTGCCCCGACATCGCGCAGTGCTTTGGCCATTTCCGTTTGCCCCTCGTTTGAGGCAAACTCCAGCACGGATTGGGTCGAATTACCCATGCCCATTCCTCCGTACATTCCCATTCCATAAGGCATCATCATTCCGGGCATCATCCCCGGCATGGAAGCGTTCGATTTTTCGGGTGTCCAGACGCTGGCAGTGGCGTTCGGGTCGAGGCCGTGCTTGATGAGCCATTGCAACAATTCCAGGTTGCCGCTGTGCACGGCGTGGTGCAGCGCGTTTTGTTGCGTGAGGATTTCCGTTTCCGGTGCGCTGAAGTCGATCTTTTTTGGCCCGCTGAACATCCCCGGCATCATCCCGGCCATGTTCGGGTTGCTTTCCGGCGGCTGGGCCGAGCCGCCTTCGGGCCGGGTGATCTTCCAGCCTTTTTCGGCGAACGCCTTGAGTTTGCCAAGATCGCCCGCCTGTATCGCGGCGAGGATGCCATCGTATTTCCACGACTGTGAATCGGTGTCGCTGACGGGAATCTTGTAGCGGGGGCTACCATGGTGTTCCCACGCCAACGGTTCGCCGGTCAAGGCGTCTTTCGGGAGGGCACTGATGTAATCCGGCACCAGATCGCTGAGTTCACCGGGCAGTGTGCCTTTTGCGCCGCGATACCGCTCGATGGCGATTCCAAGCTGTGCGGCGGAAAACTTGTTCATCAATCTTCCCGCCTTGGCCAAGGCACCCTTCATCGCCCGGATGAGCCCATAGCTGTTCACATATCCCTTTTGTTTGGCGGTTGTAACCGATTCTGAAATCAGGGCATCAAATTGATCCGGGTCGATTCGTTTTTTTGCTCTCGCTTGGCGGATGTGGTTGATCAGTTTTTTCAATAAAGAGTCGTAGAAAATGAGATCCTTCTCCATCAACGACCTTGGGGCCGCCTCGATAGCTTGTTGCAATCTGCGGTCATCCAGCAGGTTGATCCCGTTGATCTGGCTATCGATCGTTTGGACAAAAGTCAATCGCTCGCCCTGCATGCCGCGCTCCCATTGTTCGAGATATCGTTCGTCGAGGGTGAGGAGTTTGTCCCACTTGGCCAGATGGTGTTCACTCCATCTGCCTTGGTGCAGGCCGTTATTGAGCGTGTCCACGATGAGAGAGGCAACGGCGGTTCTTACCAGATGCTCCAAGAGGGAGGTCCCGCTCGCGGCGGCCTCGAACAACCGGAACTGGAGCCGGACACACTCCATGGCTCCGTCCGCCTCGCCGCGAGACAAACGGAACAGGGCGGCTTCCTGTAGCAGTCTGGCTAGCCCCTTCAAATGCGCCACGTGGGGCATTGAGGCGTTGGCCCCATTCTCATGCGCAATTGGGAAAACACCTTTTGGCCGCTTGGCCGCTTCGCGCAGGTCACCGATGAGGCCATCGAATTTGGCGAAATAACGGTCGACCACTTCCTGATCGGTTCCTTTCACCGATCCTGCCCTGTTTCCGTATCGGGCTCGGCTCGGATCAAGTCGAAGTTGTTTCGCGAAATCCCCCCAGTCCGGGAATTGCCGACTTTGAATGCGGTGTTGCGGTGAGACTCTTAAATCCATGACCGCTTCAAAGTCTGTCTTGATAGTTGGGTTCAGGTAGACGGGCTTGCCCCCGATCTGCTGCGTGTAGAGCAGTCCACTAAACGGCTTGGCCATGAAGAAATTTTCCTCATCGGAAACATCACCGACGTATTCGGCGATGTCGTAATGCCATCCTTCCGCTTGGCTGGCCGCCTTGTATTCCTGCCAAGTGGCGTACGTCTTGGCGGTTGTCTTCGGCTTTTCAACCGGTGCCGCGGTTGCTGGCCCGTCTTCCGGAGGGGCTTGGCCTCGAAGGGCAAACAAGCCAACGGCACCCGCGATCAACACGACACCGGCGATGAGTGCGGGGGATTTGGGGGAGGACGACTCCCCGGCCGGCTCTTCCTCCTCCGGCTCGTCGAAGTCGGGGGTGAAGTCGGGGGTGAAGTCGGGGGTGAAGTCGGGGATGGCCAGCGGCTTGTTGCAGGCCGGGCAGTCGATCAGTTGACCGGCCAATTCCTCCGGCACGGCGAGGTGCTGGTCGCAACTCGGGCAGTGGATTTTGTGTTCAGGCATAAGCCAGCTCCGTTTGAGAGATTAATTTCGCCCCGGTTTTATAAAACATCAAGTTCTTTAAACGCCCCGTCGCGGCCCGGCAAGGCGGGCAATTCCGCATTGCGTCGGAGCAGGGGGCGGCTACACTTTGTGGCCGTCAATCGACCGGTATGAGTTACAAGGACACCAACTCCCGCGAAACCATCCCCGACGCGTTGCAACAGCAATTCGCCGTGGTACGGCGGCGGTTGTGGCGCGTGGAGACGGCGATGGCGGTCTGCCTCGCCGCTGCCGGTTTGTTTGGCTCGTATCTTGTCCTGTTTTTTTCCGACCGCCTGTGGGATAGCCCGGGCTGGCTGCGGCTGGGCCTGCTCGCCGTGGGCATCGGCATTACGCTCGGCTCGGTGGCTTGGTGGCTTGCCCGCTGGGTGTTTCACCGGCGTGATACGCGCGCTTTGGCCATGCTGGTGCAGCGGCGGTACCGGCGGTTGGGCGACCGGCTGCTTGGCATCGTGGAACTGGCTGACGAATCCAAACGCCCCGCCATTTTCTCCCCGTCGCTCTATCGGGCGGCAATTGGGCAGGTCGCCGGTGAGGCGTTGAAGCTGGATTTCAAGCAGACGGTCAACCCTCGCCCGGCCCGGCGGCGGGCGGTCGTTGCTGCTGCGCTCATCGGGGTGGCGGCGGTGGCGTGGGTGGTTATTCCGGACGCTGGTTGGAACGCGCTCGAGCGGTGGGGCCTGCCGTTGGCCGACAAACCGCGGCGCACGCTCGTGCAACTGGCCGGTTTCCCTGCAGAGAAAGTCGTGGCGCGGGGCGAGCCGTTCGACGTGGGGGGCGCGGTCGAGTACCGCTCGTTCTGGCGGCCCGGCAGCGGCTCGGCCCGGTTCAGCGACAGCAAGCCGATCCACTCCGACATTACCGGCACGAATGTCAGCTTCGCCATTCCCGGGCAGGTCGAGGACGGCGACTTGACGGTGAGGGTCGGCGACGCGCGGCACCCGGTCGCGATCCGCCCGGTGCAGCGCCCGGCGATGCGCGAACTGCACGCCCGCATCGAGCTGCCGGTGTACCTGCAATACCCGGTGCGGACCGAGACGGTGCAGGCGGCCTACCTGCCGGTGTTGCGCGGCAGCACGGTGTCGTTCCAGGGCCGCGTCTCGCGCGCGCTCAACCAGGCTCAGGTGGCCATCGACGAGGTTGCCCAGCCGATGACGGTTCGTAATGAGCATTTCTCCAGCCCGGCGCACAAGGTGGGTGACGCGGCGCACTTCGCCTTCACATGGCGCGACGAGCACGACCTCGCCGGTGCGGCAGCATGGCAGTTGAATGTCGAGGCGACCGACGACGACGCGCCCCGGCCTGACCTCGGTACGCTGGGCCGCGACCTGGCCATTCTTGAGACCGAAGTACTCGAGCTAAACGCCACCGTGCGCGACGATTTCGGCGTGAAGGAGGCCGGCGTCGAGTGGCGCACGCTTGGCCAATCAGAGGAGGCGCCGGTGCAAACCGCCGCCACGCTCACCACCTTGGCCAACGGCACTCAGGAAACCGAGTTCGAGACCGGCTTTCACTTCAGCCCTGCTGTGCTTGGCATCGGCAAGGACACCACCGTCGAGCTGGCTGTCTGGGCGACCGACCACCTGCCCGGCCGCGAGCCGAGCCGCACGATGCCGTACCGGCTGCATATCCTCGGCACCGAGGATCACGCCGAGATGGTTCGTCAAAAACTGGAGGACATCCTCGAGAACCTCGAGGAGGTGTCGCGCACCGAGGAGGACATCGCCGAGGACACGCGCGAACTGGTCAAGGCCGACGACGACACCCTGGCCAAGCGCAAGACCGACGAGAAGATTGAGCAAACCGCCGACGAACAGCGCGACAACGCCAAGGCGCTGAAAGAGTTGGCCGAGGAGGGGGCCAAGGCGTTGATGGAGGCGATGCGCAACCCGGCCTTCGACGAGCAGACACTGCGCGACTGGGCGCAGAACCTGCAGCAAATGAACGAGCTGGCTGATCAGCAGATGAAGCAGGCTGAGTCCAAGCTTGGCCAAGCGCAGCAGAGCAGCGAGTCGCAGGAGAAAAAGGAGAACCTCGCCGAGGCGCTCGAGAACGAGGAGGAGGCGCTAGACGAGCTGGCCGACCTTCAGGATAAGGTCAACAACGACCTCGACAACCTGCAGGCGCTGACCTTGGCCCAGCGGCTGCG
This sequence comes from Verrucomicrobiota bacterium, assembly GCA_030749225.1. GTDB lineage: Bacteria > Verrucomicrobiota > Verrucomicrobiia > Limisphaerales > UBA1096 > UBA1096. The sequence goes on along the minus strand of JASMKO010000065.1, from coordinate 1,889 downwards.
CAAGATCAGCAAGGAGGAATTGGCGCTCCGCAAAAAAATCAAGGACAACATCCAGGAAACCATCGGCCTGACGCCAGACGATCTGCCGGAGCGCCACACTCGCGCCAACACCCGGCTCACCAAGTCGCAGGGACGGACGCATGCCAAGGCGGTTGAGTTGCAGGGGGAGATCAGCCGCTTTTACGAGCGCACCGGCAAGGGCCAGTACGGTGAGGTCAGCCGCGAGATGGAGACGGAGAAAACCGCCGAGGCTCTCGAGGAGATCGAGCAGCAGATTGCGGCGAATATCTCGATGCTGGCTATCCGCAACCTCGGCAATTGGTCCGGTCGGTTCGAGGATTGGGCCAAGAAACTTGAGCCGCCCAAGGAGGATTCCGAGGGCGGCGGTCAGGGCAGCGGCCAGGGCGGCGAACAAAAAATGAACGACCTGATGAAGATGCTCTTCTCAATGCTACGCCTTCGCGAGAGCGAGCTGCGGCACCGGCAGCATACCTCCCTGCTCGAGCAGCAAAAGGGAGAGGCAGACATTTACACAAAGGGTGTCGAGCGAGTGATGCAAATGCACGCTGACTCGATGCTTGAGTTGAACCGTATGCAGTTTGAGACCACCGAGCCGGCGATGCTCGACCCGTTACAGGAGACCTTTGACTCGATGGAGATCACCGACAACCTGCTCGGAAAGCCGCAGACCGACACAGTGACCTACGAGGCCCAGACCGGTACCATCCGTGCTATGTCGGATGTCATCAACCTGATCAACGAGGAGGTTAAACGCGACAGCGGCCAACAGGGCCAGTCGCAGGCACAGCAGGAGATGGCGTTCATGATGGCGATGATGGCCATGAAAGAACAGATGGGCCAGGGCATGCAGCAAAACCAGACCGCCGGGGGCAGCCAGGCCGGCGGCACGACCCAGCAGGCAGCCTCGTCGCTGACCGGCGACGCCGTCGGGCGTGAGGAGGGAGGGCGCACTGTCAGTCGGGGCAGCGGTGCGGCGACGCGGTTGCCGGAGGAATTCCGGGAGGCGTTGCAGGATTATTTCAGGGCGGTGGAGACCTTGGAGGGGGGACGAAAGTGAGTCGGCGAACGCGGCTGGGGCTGCTCATCGCTTTGTGCCTGGCGGCGGTCATGCCCGCCCGGGCGCAAAAGCTGTTTGAGGAGTCGAGCGACCTGTTGCCCAAGGAAATCGAGCGCATGTACTCGCGGGGGCTGCAGTACCTCGTGCAGTCGCAGCTCACCGCCGGCAATTTCAAGGACAAGCCTTACGGCACATCGCCGGCGGTGGTCGGCTTGGCGGTGGTGGCGATGCTCGCGCACGGGGACGACCCGGTCCACGGCCCGTACAGCCAGCCGATCAAGCGCGGCATCAACTTCATCCTCAGCCGGCAAAACAAGACCACCGGCTACATCGGCACGACGATGTACAACCACGGCTTCGCCGCGCTGGCGCTGGCCGAGGCGTACGGCGCGGTGGAGGACGACCGGCTTGGCCCGGCGCTCGAGAAGGCGGTCGGGCTGATCATCAATTCGCAGAAAAAAAACCCGCGCGGCGGTTGGCGCTACTCGCCCGACAGCACCGACGCCGACACCACCGTCAGCGGCGCGCAGATGGTCGCCCTGTTCGCCGCGCGCAACGCCGGGTTGGCCGTGCCGGAGTCGGCCATCCAGACCGGTCTGAAATATTTCAAGTCGTGCCAGACGCCGGAGGGCGGTTTCGGTTACACCTCCAACCGCGGCCCCAACGCCGCGCGCTCGGCCATCGGCACTCTGGTGTTCGCCCTCGCCAAGGAGAAGGACAGCGCAGCCTTCCGCAAGGCGTTCGGCTACCTCCGCAAGGCCCCGGAGACGTCGAGCTATCGGAACTACTATTTGTATTACGGCGCGCAGGC
>JASMKO010000064.1 GCA_030749225.1 Verrucomicrobiota bacterium | reverse complement strand
TTTACCATCTCCATGTGGTCGAAGGTGGACGGCAACGGGCAGAACGACCTACGCCTTTTCTCCGAGGCCAACACCGGCAACAGCAACCCGCTGTTCAACATCGGCACCGCCAACAATGGGGCCAGTGGTTCAATTGACTTTTACATTCGGCAGAGCGGCTGGCCAACGGTGAATCACATTCACTCCACCGCCGAACCGTATGACGGAGAGTGGCATCACGTGGTGTTCGTGCAGGAGGATGGCGAGCGCCGGGTGTACGTGGACGGCGAACTGGACGACGTGGAGTTGGTGGCAAAGCCAGAAGGAACGTTTAACATAAACGACACGACGATCGGTGGGATATTGCGCTCATCGGCGTCGCATTGGGTGACCGGGCTGATCGACGATGTGGCGATCTGGAAACGTGCACTCAGTGATGACGAGGTGGGTTCGTTGTTTGCAAACGGCGTCCCGACCGGCATGAAGAAAAAGTTGCCGCTGGAAATTCGCATGTTTGATGCTGATTTCCCGGCGGTGGCCGCTGGAGGCAAGGCCACCTTGAACTGGGATGCCAGTGCCGATGCCACTCTTTATATCGAGCCAAAGGCGTTGCTCCACTCGAAGTATCGCGAGGACGGCATCGTGAACCCGGTTTCCGAGTTCGGGGTCGGTTCTATTGATGTGACTGTCAAGGAAACGACCACTTTCACGCTCAAGGCGGTGCGCGGCAATGAGACGGTGGAAGGCACCGTGACTGTCGAGGTTGTTAGTGGAGTGGGCGATGGCTGGGCGTTACTCGACAACTTTGAGAGCCGTGCGCTGGGTTCGATCAACGGCCAGGGTGGCTGGCAGAACCCCGTGGGCTCTGCGATTGTGGTCGATGCGGACGGCAACAAGGCGCTGGGCTTTGACGGGCAGAACGACCTCAACGCCCTTCAGTTGCGTTCCTTGATTGTTCCCGAAGGCGAAAAGGCGACCGTGTTCTTCCGTCTGGCAACGATCGATGACGATGCCTCGGATGGACAGGTCAACGCCCTATTCGGTCTCACGGAAAAACCGATCCGTTTTGTGGGTGACTTCAACAATGACGCTGGGCCGCTTGTCCGACTGACCAAGCCGGAGGGATTCAACCCGATCGCGTTGAACTCTCGCAACGGCGTGGGCAACGATTACACGATCGGCGACTCCGTCGTGGATTTTGGCGGCGTTTATAACATTTGGATTGACGTGGAAAACAAGTCCAACGAAGACGGCGACGTTTACTCCGTTTACATTGCTGAAGAGGGTCAGGCCGAGCGCGTGGTGGTATTTGAGAACTTTGTGAGTGACCGCAACCCGGCCGGCACGGTGGACCTTGGCAAGCCGAAGGCCGACCTGATGTCCCTACTGGTCATGAGCTCGGCATCCAATGCCGGCGTGGGCAATCTGCTGTTCGACGACCTGTACATTAGCATTGGCAAGCACCTCGACTCCGTGCCGCTAGCTTCTTCGTTTGCCGGTGCCACAATGCCGGAGATCGTGCTGCATTCCAGCCGGGTTTCCGGCGGCGGCGCGGGATTCAGCTTCGACTGGAACTCGACCGCGGGGAATATTTATCAGGTGCAGAGGCAGGCCACACTCAGCGCACCGTGGCAGACCATCGCCGACGCCTACCCGGATGGGGGCGCGACCGCGGACAACACCTCGTTCACCGACACCGACCTGGGCGCCTCGGCGATTTATCGGGTGGCACAGCTTGCGGCACCGCCGCTGTTCTTCGAAGACTTTGAGTCCGGGGACAAGGGCTGGGACGCGTCTGATCTGGGCGAGAGCGGCACCATGTGGGAATTGGGCAAACCAACCAACGGCCCGGGTGAGGCCCACAGCCCGACTCGCGTATACGGCACCGACTTGGCCAAGGATTACGCAGATTACACCGACGTCTACCTCGTCTCCCCGGTCATCGACCTGACCGGCAAGGACAACGCGAGGCTTGAGTTCTGGAGCTACCGTGACTGCGAGTCGCTGCTCGACGGCGATTTAACCGACTGGTGCCAGATCATGATCCTTGACGAGGACGGTGAATATCTGGTCGACGACCCGATCTGGATCCGGGGCGGCGTCGCCAAGCAGTGGCGCCTAGAGAAGGCCAAGATCCCGGCCGAGGCGCTTGGCCAAAAGATCCGGCTGGAGTTCAACTTCTCCAGCGACGGCGGACAGGACGACGGCCCGCAGGCCGGTTGGTTCATCGACGACGTGGCCATCACTACCAAGTAACGCCCGGGCCAACCGCCACTGACTACCTTGACGCAACCGCCCACCAAAGGCGGTTGCTTTTTTTTCAACGAGTGCGATGGTTTCGCTTGGCCATGCGCAGGGGATTCACGCTGATTGAACTGCTGGTTGTGATCGCCATCATCGCGATTTTGGCCGCGCTGCTGTTACCGGCGCTTTCCAAGGCCAACCGCAAGGCGTGGGTCACCACCTGCATGAACAATCTCAAGCAGATGGGGCTCGGCTCCCAGATGTACGCGGACGACGACAGCCTGGGCCGGCTCACCGGCTGCGAGAGCCCGGGGGATGACAACCTGAACTGGCTCTACCCCGAGTATATCTCCGACAAGAATCTCTTCATCTGTCCGTCCACACAGAACTACATCCGCGCGGAGGCCAAGCGGGACTTCCTAACCAAGAGCCAATCGCGATATCTTGGGAAACGGGAGGTGAATGATTTGCGTGTGATGGCCTCCTCCATGGGCCGCACCCCGGGGCACAGCTATGAGCCGTGGGGCTTCATGGGCGGTGACAACAGTGTGACCACCACCCTGCGCGCCTGGAACGGCCGCACCTGGAAGGTGCCTACCGTCCTCAAGACGCTGACTTCCGTTCAAACCTATGTCTACAAGACCCCTTCCTTTGGCAAGAAGGGCACCAAGGCCAACCCAAGCATCGTGTGGCTGATTCGCCAGGCCGATTTTGGTGGCTCGGGCGCGATCAACAATTATCCTGACAAGACCGATCCGCACGGCGCTGATGGGGAACCGATCCTGTTTGCCGATGGCCACGCCGAGTTCGTCAAGGTGAGAAACTACATTCGCGGCCGGGATTTTTCCCAGGACTGGAACCACGGCCAATGAGCCAGGCCAACCGCGCTCGGAAAGCGTGAGAGCCGCTTGGCCAAGCGATTAGCCCAGTTTTTCGTTGGGGCGGTTGGGGTACCTTACGACAGGCCGGGCCATTTGGCCCACGGGATCCGGGAGAGGATGAGAAACAACGCGATGGCGTACAGGATGAAGTTCGTCCTGTGGGCGGCGTTAGCGTCGCTCCGCTTGGTTCGGATGCGGGCCACGGTCACCAGCACGGCGGCAATCAGCATGACCAACGGGTGCTCGACGGCGTGGAGGCGGAGGTCTTTGCTTTTCATCGCAAGCCCGAAATCCTTGAACGCCTGTTGCACGCTGGGGCTGAGGAAATACAACACCAGGCCAAGCGTAAACTGCAGGTGGACAGCGATGAAGGCGGCAAGCCCCAGTTTTTTGTCCCCGGCCGATGACTCCCTGCCAGACAGCCATTCTCGAAGTGAGTGGAATGTGAAGATGATCACGAGAAACAGGACCGCGTAGGCGAGGTAATGGTGCGAGTTGAGGATTGCAGAATACATGGTGTGGCTTGGTTTTCCGGTCGGGCTGACCGGCGGGCATTTATGCCGCAACGAGCGGGCCAGTCAATTCAATCGTGTGCCGATTCTACCGGTGGCGGATCGGGCGCGAGGAACGCGGTCACCATATTTTCGAGTGCCTTGATCCATAGCGGGTGCTCGTTCATGCAGGGAACTAGTTCAAGGCTTTCACCGCCGGCCTCGGTGAAGGTTTCCTTCGCCCTCATGCCGATCTCCTCGACAGTCTCCAGGCAGTCGCTGACAAACGCCGGGCATATGACGAGCATGCGTCGGACGCCCTGCCTGGCTAGGCGCGGCAGCTCGAGGTCGGTGTACGGCTGCAGCCAAGGGTCACGCCCCAATCGGGATTGGAACGCCACGGAGTGCTTTTCCGGTGGGATGCCTGCATCCCGCACGAAGGCGTTTACAGTCTTGAAGCATTGGGCGCGATAGCAGGTGTTGTGCGATGGATGACTGCCGGTGCAGCAGTCGTTGGCAGTGAGGCAATGGTTTCCGCTTGGGTCGCTTTTTCTCAGTTGCCGCTCCGGCAGACCGTGGAAGCTGAACAGCAAATGGTCGTATCCTTGGTCGAGTGCCTCGCGGGCGTTCGCGACCAGCGCTCGGATGTAGTCCGGGTGGTCGAAGAACGGCGGCTGCACGATCAGGTTCACACCGGACGCCCTGCGGTGGAGGACGGTTCGGGTTTTTTCCACTGCGGTCTCGTAGCTTGACATGGCGTAGTGGGGGAAGAGCGGGATCAACAGGATTTCGTCGACGCCGTGGTCGAGCAGATGGTCGATGCCCTGCTTGACGCTCGGGTTCTGGTAGCGCATGGCCAGTTCCACCGGGACATCCACCCGGGTCTGAAGTTGGGCGCAGACATTTTTACTGGTGACCACGAGTGGGCTCCCTTCGGGCAGCCAAACCTCTCTGTACGCCTTGGCGGATTTCTTCGGTCGGGAGGGTAGAATTAGGAAGTGAACCAGGAAAAATCGTGAGATCCAAGGGATGTCCAACACCCGCTCGTCCATCAGAAATTCGCGTAGGTAACGACGCACATCCCCCACGTTCGGCGAGTCCGGCGAGCCAAGGTTTACGAGCAACACCCCCTTTTTTTTACTCATTTTGGCATGTTTGATGAAGATGACCCGCAATTCTGTCGGCGGCATTGTGGCCCGAAACGATGGAGTCCACCAGGGATACTCCGTCGCGGCAATGCCCGGCAAAAAACAGGCCACTGACATTCTGCTCCAGTTCGTTCATGAACGTCTTGAACCGGCCGAATCCCACGTCGTATTGGGGGATGGCACGGCGATGAACGAAGACGTGCCGGTAGGTCGGCTCGCCACTGACGCCGAGCACTCTGTTTAGGTCCTCCATCACGAGGTCGCAGAGTTCATCTGGGGTTTTTGTGACGAGATGCGGGGCACGCAGGCCGCCGACGTAGCTTGTCAGGAGCACTTGGCCAAGCGGGGCGCGGCCTGGGAAAAGGGAGGAGGAAAAAATGGTGCCCAACGAGTTCAGTTGTTCCACCTGAGGGTTCAGCGCGCCGAACCCGTCGAGCGGATGCTCCACGTCCTCCCGGCGGAAGCCCAGCACGACGCTGGCCACGGGGGAGTACTGGATGTCGGCCAGTTCCGACAGGCTGACCGGGTTCGAGTCGCAGGTGAGTTGCAGTTCCACCAACCGAAACGCCGGCAACGCTAGCAGCACAGCGGAGTATTCTCCCGCTTGGTCAAGTGACCATGCGTTGTTTTGTTGAACCACTTTGTTGATTGCCTGGCAGGTGCGGATCTGTTCCTTCAGCTGTTGGCCAAGCGCGGTGGTCAATGTCTCTAGCCCCTGATCGAATGAAAACTTGGGCGCATTTTGCTTGGAGACGCTCCCGCTGCGTTTTCGTTCACGAGCACCGAGGATTTGGCCGAGAATGAGTGAGCCGTAGCGCTGTTCCAGCGCGTGCAGTTTGGGGAACGCCTCGCGTGTCGACAGGTTTTCCGGCGCGCCGGCATAGACGCCGGCGACGAACGGGTTGATGGCGTAATCGAGAAACTCGCGACCGATGCGCCGTCGGACAAACTTGGCCAAGCTCTCCTCTTCGTCGGCGGGGGCGCGGCGGATGAACGGCTCGGCCAGCAGCCGTGCCTTTGCCCGGCACGAGAACAGCGGCGATGCCATGAAGCCCAACGGTGAGGAGGGGAGCTTGACTGGGTGTTTGTTGCGGACAATGTACCGGTTCTCGGCCGATTCGTTTGTGTCAATGCGATGATCCTCCAAGCCAAGCGCCGTGATCAACTCGCCGATGAGCGGGGAGGTCTCGAGGATGGTGTTTGGGCCGCACTCGGCGAGGTAACCGCCTTCCCGTACCGTTTGGATGACGCCGCCGACGCGGTCGGTAGCCTCGAAAAGGACGGCGGAGATGCCCTGTTGCTGCAGCCTGAACGCCGCCGTCAGGCCGGTGATCCCGCCGCCTATGATCGCCACCGGTTTCAAATGGTCTTCGAGTATCGGGTGCTGCTGCTCGTTTCGATTGCTGGGTCAAATCGCATCGCGATATTTCGGATGAACAACCGCCCGGCGTTTGTGACAGCCAGCCCCGAGGCGTCGAACTGCACTAAGCCGTCGTCCGCCATGTCGCGCAACCCATCGATGACCTTCGCGAATGCCTCCCGGAAATCAATGTCGAGATGAGCCGACAGATCATCGTAGTCGAGGCTGAGGTCGCACATCAACCGTGTGATCACGGTGCGGGTTAGTTTCTGTGCATCGGAAACGAGGCAGGCCTTGGCAATCGGCGCCACGCTCTCGTCCACCGCGCGGCGATACCCGTCCATTTCCTTAATGTTTTGCCAGTAGGCGTCGGGGATTTGCGAGACAGATGACATTCCGAAGGCGTGAATATCCGCGCCGCCGTGGGTGCTGTAGCCCTGAAAATTTCGCTGGAGGGTTTTTTCGCTCTGGGCCACCGCCAACTCGTCATCCGGGCGCGCGAAGTGGTCCATGCCGATGTAGACGTAGCCTTCGGCGGTTAGTTTCTCGATGATGAGCTTGAGCAGGTTGAGCTTGGTTTCCGGGGTGGGGAGGTGGTTGCGCTCAACGATCTTTTGCGCCGGCTTGATCCACGGCACGTGGGCGTAGCTGAACACCGCCAACCGATTCGGCGCGAGCTCGATGATCTCGTCCAGCGTCTGTTCAAAGGAGGCTTCCGTCTGGTGAGGGAGCCCGTAAATCAGGTCGATGTTGACCGACTGGAACCCGGTTTCTCGCAGCCACTCCACGCTGTCGCGGGTGATTTCCATCGGCTGAATCCGGTGTACCGCCTCCTGGACCTTCGGGTTGTTGTCTTGCACGCCCATCGAGACCCGGTTGAAGCCGGCCTCCCAAAGCGCGGAGACATGCTCTCGGGTCAGCCCGCGCGGGTCCACCTCGACACCTGCCTCACAATCGGGTGTTTCCCCAAAATGCCGACGCAGGATCGAGCCCAACCGCTTGATCTCCTCTGGTTGGAGAAAGGTAGGTGTTCCGCCGCCGAGGTGCATTTGCACCACTTTCCGGTCGCCGATGCCCCCTTCACAAAACGCGGCCATCTCCCGGTCCAGATAATCGAGGTAATCCGTTCCTTCTCGATGCTTCGAAGTGATGATGGTGGTGCAGCCGCAAAACCAGCAGAGAGACTCGCAGAATGGGATGTGGCAGTAGAGCGACAGGTCGCGCTCAGACTGCTTGTTCGCCTGGATCAACCGGTGCAGCCGGTCGGCGTCATACGTGTCGGAGAACCGCGTCGCCGGCGGGTAGGAGGTGTACCGCGGCCCCGGTACATCGTATTTGCGGACGAGATTCAGGTCGACGGACAATTCGCTCACTGGAAATTCCTCACGGTGGTGACGACGGCCTCGATGCTCTCGAGTCGTGCATCCATGGTGACGCCGTGCCCTAGGTTGAAGATATACCGCTGAAATCCGCGCATGGTTTCAAGGATGCGCTGGGTTTCGTTTGTGGCGACTCCGGGGGAGGCCGTGAGCACAGCGGGATCGAGGTTCCCCTGCAGACCCATCCCGTTAGGAATGCGGGCGCGTATCTCCACGAGATCAGCCGTCCAGTCCACGCTCAGGAACGAGGCACCGGTCTCGACCAGTTGATTGAACGAACCCAGTGTCCCTCTTGAGAACAGGATCATCGGCGCCTTGCCGCCCAGCCGGGAAACAATCTCGGCGATCCATTTTCCGGAGGCAGCCTTGTAATGCGACGGCGGCAGGCAGCCGCCCATCGAGTCAAAAATCTGTACCGCGTCGGCTCCCGACTCGATCTGAAATTCGAGATAGTCGGCCACCGCATCGGTCAGTTTTTCCATCAGCAGTTCAAACAGGCCGCGATCCTCGTGGTACAGCCGCCGTGCAAGTAGGGTGTCCTGAGAATTGCCCCCGATCATGTAGTTGGCCAATGTCCACGGCGAGCCGGCGAACCCCAGCAACGCCTGTTGCCCGTTCAGTTCGCGCTTGATCTGGTGCAGCGCCTCGCGAGTGTAGGCCAAACGCTCCCGCAGCCCGGTTGGTTCCAACCGCTCGATGTCGTCCCGGCTGCCGATGGTGAACTCCATCCGGATGCCGTTGCCGTCGGTGAACCGGTACGGTTGGCCAAGCGCCTCCGGTACGACGAGGATGTCGCTGAACAGGATAGCCGCGTCGAGAGGGAACCGGCGCAACGGCTGCAGCGTGACCTCGGTCGCCAGGTCGGGGGACTTGACCAGTTCGAGGAAGGTGTATTGCTCCTTCAGCTTGCGGTATTCTGGCAGCGATCGCCCTGCCTGCCGCATGAGCCATACCGGCGGACGAGTGATGCCAGTGCCGTTGCAGGCATTCAGGAAACATTCCCGGCTATTGATGGAATTTTGAGTCACGGATGTGAGCCGCGAGAGGCGAAGCCGCTCCCGGACAACTTATCAGCAGAGGCCCCACGGCTCAATGAACATTGCTCGCCGTGTATGCGCTTGGCCAAGCGGGAGGACGCTCAGTCGGCTGATCGCCGCTTAAGGCTCACCCCCTGCGTGGTGCCGTGGTGGGTGCGCTGGTCATAGTCCTGGTCGATCTTGCGGTACTGCTTCAGTAGGGCGGTGGTGTTTTTTTGGATGTCGATTTTCAGCTTGTCCAGCGAGGAGGAGGCACCGCAAACCCCAAGATACTTGTCAACGGCCCGCGCGGCCCGAAGCGCGATCTTGACGTGCCCCTCCTCGTGCCGCAACAGGTTGGACCGATAAATCCGCCACTGTGTCCTCAGTGCGCCCGGCGTGTTTTGGAAATCGGTCCAGCGCGGCGTCAATACCTTGATGTCGAGCAGCACGGTGCGGCCGGAAACGATCCAGACCTTGCCCCGCCGCTTGAGCTGGTAATCCCAAGTGAGCGACCACTGCGTGAGACCGTCGTACCTTTTGCCGTCATCCTTGTTCACCGGACCGTTGCGGTCGATCATCTGCCGCAGCTCTCGCAAGGAGGAACCGGTGACGTCATAGGTTTCGTCGCGCCGCTTCACCGTCGGCGAAGCCGTGGCATGAACCATTGCGAGCAGGGAAATCAGGATGGTCAATCGAAGCAAATGCACCGCCGCCGGTTTTACTTGGCGCGTGGCATTTCGGCAAGCAGCTTGGCCAAGAGCAGCGACCTGTCCAAGTCCAAGCCGGGGGGAATTGGTTGGGTGGGAGTGCAGAAGGGTACGCAGTACAGGATTTGGTCTACTAAAACCAATGGAGCGGTTCGATGCCATTCGGAACTGGAGCGCTATCAAGGTTGTCGAAGAGGTCTTCTGACGGCATAGTCACCTGACGCATGCGAAACGGTTTCCTGCTCCCCTGCCTACCCTGTCTGCTCATGGGATTGGCTTTGTTTCTACCGGAAGTTCTGGCGGAGTTCGGGCCACCGGCCTTGGACAAGCCAACGGGCGGAGAGTTATCGAGCAAAACGGGCATCATTGAGGGAACCGTTTTTTACCAGCCAGATGCCCAGCGCCGTTGGCGATATCAGCGATACTATGTTCGCAAGCCGCGAACCGGCGAACTGGCCGAGGCTGTGGTGGCGGTGAGCATCAAAGATAAACGGGAGAAACCCGACAACATGCACCACGCCGGCCAAGTGGCTGTGATGGACCAGATCAACTACCGATTTGTGCCCGAGACACTTGCCATTCGCGCCGGTGACTCGGTACGTTTCAAAAACAGCGACGATGCCCTGCACAATGTGCTGTCCCTCAACGGGGAAAAGCCGTTTAATGTCAACCTCGCTAAGGGCGGCGAGTATGTGCAGCGGTTCAGCCGCGCCGGCGGCCTGTCCAACCCGATGCGCCTTGGCTGTGTCTATCACGGGGCAATGCAGGCGTGGATTTACGTCTTCAACCACCCATCCTATCAAGTGACCGGTGCGGATGGAAAATTCCGGCTGGAAAACCTGCCACCAGGCAAACACGAGTTGGCACTGCGGCACGTGGCGGGCGGTCTTTCGTGGAAAAAACAAATCACCATTGAGGCAGGGAAAACCACCCGGATTGATATTCGCATTTCCCCGGACAACTTGATCCGGTCCAAGACAAAATAAGTAATCTTATCATGAAGAAAACCAATGAACCAACCAAGCAGCCGGCTGGCAACGTTTCCAGGCGAACCGCCATCAAGACCGGCATCACCGCCGCCGGAGCGGCAGCCATCCATCTCCCGTCACGCGCATTCCCGGCAGAGTTGGCGGATGAGGAACTAACCCCCTTTCTGGATATGCCTCGCACCGGTCCCAATCGACTGGATTGGGAAACGCTTGATAGCTGGCTTACACCTCAGGATCAGGTTTTCAATGTGCAGCACTACGGCATGCCGGAGATCGACGAGAAGAATTTCAAGCTGGAAATCGACGGACTGGTCAAGAAGCCGGCTGTCTTTACCCCGGCGCAACTCCGGGATCTGCCTTCGAAAGAGCAGTACATGACCCTCGAGTGTTCCGGTAACGGCGCCTCAAAAGGCTTCATAAACGCCATTTACAACAGTAAATGGACAGGCACCCCGCTGTGGCCGATCCTTGAACAATGCGGTATCGACCCTAAGGCCAAAGAGATCGTTTTCATCGGAGCGGACACGAAGGAGGAAACCCTCCGAGCCAAGACCCGGCGCGAGTTGAAGATAGAGGTGCCTTTTGGACGAAGCATGTCAATGGAGGATGCCATGGGGCAGGATCTCCTGCTGGCATACGAACGCAACGGCAAACCGATCGCCCACCGCAACGGTGCACCTGTACGGCTAATCGTGCCTGGCTGGTACGGCATCGCCAACGTCAAGTGGCTCACCCGCATTGAGGTTCGTGACCGCCGATACATGGGGCGATACATGGGGCGTGACTACGTCACCGTCCGTGGAGAGCGGCGCGATGGCGAGATCGTGCATGTGGAAACCTCCGTGGGACGGATGAACCTGAAGTCGATCATTGCGCGCGTTACTCGGCGGCCGACGGTCAAGGGCCACGTGCCGCTCAAAGCCTACGGAGCGGCCTGGGGCGATGGCACCGAAATCAAGCAGGTCGAGGTTAGGGTAGACGACCGCAAATGGCTTCCGGCCAAGCTCGACGCCGAGCCGCACAAAAAATTCTGTTGGCGTTTCTTCTCCATCGATCTAGGCAGTGTGGAGCCGGGCAAGCACACTGTGGTGTCGCGTGCGATAGACGTCAACGGCCGGGTTCAACCGGCCGCTGAGGAAGACGAAATCGCACTAAAGAAAACCTACTGGGAAGCCTATCAGCAATGGCCGCGCGAGGTTGAGGTTGAGGTTTAGCGGGTCAAGCGCAGCGACTTGGCCAAGGCCAAGCCGGGGAAATTGGTTGAGGGGAGCGTAGAATGGTGCGCAGTACAGGACTTGAACCTGTGACCCCTACCGTGTCGAGGTAGTGCTCTACCAACTGAGCTAACCGCGCAT
>JASMKO010000063.1 GCA_030749225.1 Verrucomicrobiota bacterium | reverse complement strand
AATGATGCTTTAATGGCAATCACGATGTCTCATGGATGAATACCCATCATTGAGCGTCAACGGTCTGGGATGTTGAATTCACTGATTGGCGTGAGGCGCCTTTCCAAGAGCAATACTATCGGGCGAAGTTGGTGGAGTGACTCACGCTTAGGATCTTTTCTCGATCTTAATCTCGAAGCGATTGAGTTCAATTCCTTGTCGCTTGGCTAAGCGGATGGCAGCCTCTCCCTCCAAATTGACTTCAACGTGAAAGCCTCATTTGTTTTTCCGATAACCATGCAGAGCTTGGTCAAGCGGTTGGCTTGTTTTGCCTTTTTATTCCTTGTGCTTGCCCCGGTTTCTGCCGGGGAAAACTGGTGGCAGTTTCGTGGGCCAAGCGGCAACGGGTACACGAAGTCCACTGGCCTACCTCTGAGATGGTCGGAGTCGGAGAATGTCACATGGAAGACGGCCATTCACGATCGAGGGTGGTCGTCGCCGGTGATTTGGGGCAGGCAGGTATGGTTGACCACGGCAACGGCCAAAGGCCGCAAGCTATTCGCGATTTGTGTGGACAAGGACACCGGGAAGATCCTTCACGATCTTCATTTGTTCGACGTGGCCAAGCCGATACGGATCACGAAGGACAACACCTACGCGACGCCTACGCCGGTGATCAATGAAGGTCGGGTGATTCTGCATTTTGGGACCTACGGAACGGTCTGTCTGGACACTGCCAGCGGCAAGGTGTTGTGGAAGCGGCGCGACCTGAAGTGCGACCACGAGGCGGGCGCTGGGCCGGGTAGTTCGCCGACTCTTGTTAATGACAATATGGTGGTGCATGTGGACGGGCGTGATGTGCAGTACATCATCGCTCTCGACAAGGTCACGGGGAAGACGGTCTGGAAAACGCCACGCTCGCTCGATTACGCCAGGTTTCCGATTCATCATCGCAAGGCGTACTGCATGCCGGCGTTGGCGCCGAGGGGTGAAGGCACCCAGCTCATCAGCCCAGCAGGACGCGGCCTGTACGCCTACGACCCGGAAACCGGCAAGGAACTGTGGCACGTGCGGCATCGAGGCTGGTCGGTTGCTCCGCGTCCGGTGTCCGGTCACGGGATGGTGTTTGCCACAGTTGATCGCGATCGGCCGGAGCTATGGGCTATTCGTCTCGAAGGAAACGGCGATGTGACCGACACACACATTCAATGGAAGTCAATCCGCAGCATGCCACAACGTTGCTCTCCGCTGCTGGTGGACGATCTGTTGTTCGTCGTGAACCGCGGCGGCATCGCGACCTGCCTTGAGGCGAGGACCGGCAAGGTTGTCTGGAAGGAACGTCTGAAAGGCGCGTACTCGGCTTCGCCCATTTACGCCAGGGGTCGTATTTACCTGTTCAATGAGGAGGGGTTGGCCACGGTCATCCGGCCGTCTCGGAAGTATGAGGTCATTGCCAGCAACGTCCTGGCCAAACAGCCGTTCATGGCGACACCCGCTGTTGATGGCGATGCATTCATCATGCGCACGGGCGGTCATCTGTATCGCATCGAGGTAGCCAAGTAAGATTCGATGAAGCCGTTGGCTGATTGTTTGTTGTATGCGTTCGTTGACACGGCTTATCTCGATGGCCGCCACCCGGTCGAGCTGTGTCGCCAACTCTGCGACGGTGGGGCGGATCTGGTGCAACTCCGGGCAAAGGATTGGTCGGCCAACGACATCTCCCGCTTGGCCAAGCGCTTGGCTTCGATCACGGCTGACGCTGGGGTGCGATTGGTGATTAACGACCATCCCGAAATTGCCGCCGAGGTGGGCGCGCCTACGGCGCACCTTGGGCAGGAGGATTTTTTTGATGCCGGCCACCGGCACATCGACGATGTGAAGCCAAGCTACCCGGTGCTTGAGCTTGGCTTGAGCACCCACGCGCCGGAGCAGGCCAGACGTGCCTGCGAGGCCGGGGCGGATTACGTGGCGATCGGCCCAGTGTTCGAGACGCCAACCAAGCCAGGCCGCCCGGCTGTGACGCTTGACTACGTCCGCTGGGCCGCCGCGAACATCAACCGGCCTTGGTTCGCGATCGGCGGGATCAACCTCGAGACGCTCGACGATGTTCTCGCCGCCGGGGCGCGGCGGGTGTGTGTTGTGTCGGCCATCCTGCGTGCGCCTGATGTCACTGGTGCTTGTCGCCAATTCAAGGAACGCATACTCTCCGCCCCTCGTTAGCGGGGCAGTTTCCCGTTCAACCCAATCCAATAATGAGCCTGCTTGTTTTCGGGTCCACCGCGCTGGACTCCATCGCCACGCCCAAAAAAAAGAACCCGCGCCTGCTCGGCGGCTCTGGCAGCCACGCCGCTGTTGCAGCCAGTTTCTTCGCCGCGCCAAAGCTGATCGGTGTGGTCGGCACCGATTTTCCGCGCAAATACATTTCGCTGCTTGAGCGCCACAGGGTGAACCTCAAGGGATTGAAGGTGCGCGAAGGCAAAACGTTCCACTGGGCCGGCGAGTACGAGGTGAACATGAACAACCGCCGCACGCTCAGCACCGAGTTGGGCGTGGTGGAGGGCTACTCGCCGGTGCTGCCGGCCGCCCATCGCAAGGCGAAGTACGTCCTTCTTGCCAACAACCCGCCCGGCGCGCAGGAGGCGATCATCGAGCAGCTCGACAAGCCGAAGTTTATTGTGGCCGACACGATGGACCTGTGGATGAACGTCGCCATGAACGACCTGTGCAGCCTGCTCAGGCGCGTGGACATGCTGGTGCTCAACGACAGTGAGTCGCGGCAGTTGACCGGCGACGACAATGTCGTCTCCGCCATGCCCAAGCTGCACAAACTCGGCCCGCGATACGTGATCGTGAAGAAGGGCGAACACGGCTCGATCCTCTCGTCGCGCCGAGGCCTGTTTGTCGCGCCGGCGTTCCCGTTGGCCAAGGTCGAGGATCCGACTGGCGCGGGCGACTCGTTCGTCGGCGCAATGACCGGTTATCTCGCCAAGACCGGCGGCCCGATCGATGCCAGCATCCGCAGGGCGATCCTTTACGGGAGCGTGGTGGCTTCGTTCTGCTGCGAAGGCTTCGGCCTTAGCCGCACCACCAAGACCACGCGCACGGAGATCAACCAGCGCCTGCGAGCGCTGGAAAAAATGACTCGCGTTTGAGGCGAGTGGGCGCTTGGCCAAGCGGGGTGGTGTGACGCTGGCGCGAGATTGCTCCCCTTCAGCTGTCGAGTTCGTCAAGTGCTTCCAACACCTCGGCGGCGTGGTCGGCAACCTTCACCTTGGGCCAGACTTTTTGAACGACCCCGTTGGCGTCGATGAGGAAAGTCATCCGCTTGATGCCGAGGAAGGTTCGGCCCATGAATGACTTGTTTCCCCACACGCCATACGCCTCACAGATCGATTTGTTCTCGTCAGCAATCAGCGTGAACGGCAGGCCGAATTTCTCGATGAACTTGTCGTGCTTGGCCGTCGAGTCGGCGCTGACACCGAGCACGACGCCGTTTTTCGCGGTGATGGCATTGTGCGCGTCACGGAAGCCGCACGCCTCCTTGTTGCATCCTGGCGTGTTGTCTTTCGGATAAAAATAGAGCACCACCGTTTGGCCGCGAAACTGGCTCAGCGAAACCTCCCCGCCACTGTTCGTGGGCGCGGTGAAGCCCGGCGCCATGTCGCCCTCGTTCACTTTCAATTCAGCATTGGCTGCCATGTCGCCGGGAGCGTCCGACACCGTTTGGCCAAGGTCAATCCCGCGGCGAAAAACCTTGCGGGTCGCCGCGCTTTTCCTTAGCCACGGTCTGTGGCGGAGAACGCAAAACAGGCCAAGGCAGCCAAACTGCACGATCGCGGCGTTGAGCTGTGGCTTGGTGGCCAGCGCGACGAGGCGATCGCCACGTTCCGGCAGGCGCTTGGCCTCGAGACGGATGCCATCTCGCTGCAACTACGCGACACGATGCCCAACTCGTACAGCGACCCCAACGCCACGCCGGACGCCCCAATCAATCTGCAGCAGCAAAACGCCTTCGCCGCTTACCGCAACACCGTCCGCCTTACCACCGACGACGCCCGTGCCTGGTTCAACATCGGGCTGACCCATGAGAAGGATGGCCGCGTGGCCGAGGCCGAGCAGGCATTCATCGAGTCGTTCAAGAGCTACCACCGCACCCACGCCGCCAAGGCGCTACAGGGCGGTGGCAAGACGGCGATCGACGTTTGTCGGCGTGTCGTCGAGATCGACCCTAGGGATGCCAAGGCGTGGATCAACCTCGGCGCCGCGCTTGGCCAGGCGGAGCAGGCGGATGAGGAGATTGAGGCCTACCGCAAGGCCATCCAACTCGCCCCCAAGTATGCGGAAGCGTGGTACAATCTCGGCGTGACCCAGGCCCGGTGTGAGGAGGATGTCGCGGCGATCCAGGCTTACAAACAGGCGTTGCTGCTCTCGCCGAAGTTCGCCAAGGCGTGGTTCAACCTCGGTGTGCTGCAGGGCAAACTCGGCAATCCGCACGAGAAGATCCGCTCCTACCGCAAGGCGGTCGAGGCCGACTCTAACTTTGGCGAAGCGTGGCACAATCTCGGTGTGATTCTCAGCGCGGTGGGGAAACAGGAGGAGGGATCGGCGGCGTTCCAACGGGCGCGCAAGCTGCTCAACCCGAAGTTCCGCGTCGCCGAGTCGATCGAGTTCAAGTCCGCCACCACGCCGGACGGCGCGCCCGCCCGGCCAGACGCAGCCCCTCCAACGTAAGCCACGGCTCGACGCGGTGGATCACTCGCAGCTTAGCCGCCATCAACTCCGCGCAACCCCCGGTCGCCACCACCGGCAGCTTGGCGGTGCCCAGCTCGCGCTTCAGTTGTCGCACCAGCTCCGTGATCAATCCACGGTAGCCGTGCACCGCACCGCTGAGCATCGCGCCGCGCGTGTCGCGGCCGACCACCGACTCGGGCTCGGCGATCTTGATGCGCGGCAGCAGCGCGGTCTTCTCGTGCAGATAATCGGTCATCGCCGACAAGCCCGGCGCAATGATCCCCCCGGTGTAGTTGCCGGACGCATCGACCACATCAAACGTCACCGCCGTGCCGAAATCGACCACCACCACCGGTGCGCCAAACCGCGCGTGGGCCGCGATGGCGTTGGCCAGGCGATCCGCGCCGATCGTCGACGGCTTCGGGTAGTCGATGCCGATGCCGGTCACCGTCCGCGCCGTGAGCTGCCACGCCGCGCATTGCCAATTCCCGCGTAGCAGCCGCCTGAGCGGCGTGTTGAGCCGGGGCACCACGCTGCAAAAAACCGCGCCGGCCAGGCGCTCCGCCTTGGCCAGGCGCAACAGCTTGGCCAATGGTCGCTCCGCTTGGCCAAGCGCGAGCGATTCGCTGGCAAACCGGGCATCCGCCACGATACCGCCACCGTCGGCCACGGCGGCGTGCGTGTGCGTATTGCCAATATCGACAAGCAGAACCACGGCGGTTGAAGCTGCCACGCCCTAGGCCAAGTTTGAAGTTTCAACTTGGTTTGCTTGAAACTTGAAACGTGAAACTTGAAGCTCTCCCTCCTCCGCGTTATGCCGATCAACGACCGCATTCGAGACAAGCTGAGCCAGCTCCCGCACAAGCCGGGGGTGTACCTTATGCGCGACCGGTTCGGCACGGTGATCTACGTCGGCAAGGCCCGCGCGCTACGCAAGCGGGTCAGCCAATATTTCCACCCGTCGCGCCGCCAAGGGTGGGATCTGAAACTGGCGGCGTTGATCGAGGCGATCGACGATTTCGATGTGCATGTCGTCCGGAGCGAACCAGAGGCGCTGCTGCTCGAGGGCAGACTGATCAAGGAATTCAAGCCGCGCTACAATGTCAGCTTCCGCGATGACAAGAATTTCCTGCTCATCAAGGTCAACCTCAACGACCCGATCCCGCGCTTCGCCCTGACGCGGGTGCGCCAGCAGGATGGCGCGCGATATTTCGGCCCGTTCGCCAGCGGCGGCGCGTGCCGCCGCACGATCACGATGCTCCGCAAAAAATTCAGCCTGCGCGGCTGCCGCCCGCTCCAGCCGACGGAGCGCGACTACAAGCATTGCCTTTACGGGCATTTGCAGCATTGCTCCGCACCATGCGTCGGCAAGGTCTCGCCCGATGACTACCGACAGCAGGTCGCCGAGGCGTGCGACTATCTTGAGGGCCAGACCGGCGAGTGGGAAAAGGAACTGGAGGCTGTGATGCAACAGGCCGCCGGGGCGCGCGACTACGAGAAGGCCGCCCGCTACCGCGACATGATCCGCGATCTGCGCGAGACCACCCGCAAGTCGCGCAAGTTTACCCGCATGCCAGCCGGACTGCCGGGCGCGATCGATCCAGCCCGCGACCTGGCCGCACTTGGCCAGGCGCTTGGCCTCGCCGCGCCTCCCGCGCGCATCGAGGGATTCGACATCTCAAACATCAGCGGCACGTTCATGGTGGCATCTATGGTCAGTTTTTCGAATGGCAAACCAGACCGCGCCCAGTACCGGCGGTTCCGCATGAAGAGCGTCGCGGCGCAGGACGACTTTGCCTGCATGGCCGAGACGGTGTGGCGGCGCTACAGCCGACTCCAGCGAGAGTCGCGCCCATTGCCGGACCTGATTTTGATCGACGGTGGCAAGGGGCAGCTTGGCATGGCATGCCGAGAGTTGGCCAAGCTCGGCCTTGAGCGCCTGCCGGTGATCGGCTTGGCCAAGGAGTTCGAGGAAATTTACCGACCTGGCGAAGGCATCCCGCTGCGACTGGGCCTCGACAGCGGCGCGCTCAAGCTGCTGCAGCGCGTTCGCGACGAGTCCCACCGCTTCGCCAACACCTACAACGCGGAACTCCGGTTGAAGAAAATCTCCGAGAGCATCCTCGACGAACTGCCTGGCGTCGGCGCCAGCCGCAAGGCCGCGCTGCTCAAGCAATTCGGCTCTGTACAGCAATTGCGAAAAGCCAGTCTCGAGGAAATCCAGCAAGTGCCCGGCTTTGGCAAAAAATCGGCCCAAGCATTGAAGGCATTCTTGGAAACCCGGCCAGCGAAAGCCAAATTGGGCTAATCTCTTGGTTTGCCAGCTGTGATCTGAAACTGGGGAACGGACTCGGCGATAAATTTGGCCATCTTGTCGAAGGTCGCCTCCTCGTCGCCGGGGCTGCAAATCGCAAAGTAAGTCACATAGGCCCAGCGCTGCAGCACGCCGTCGCGGAGCAAGCCTTGGGTCATCATCCACATCCGGTCGAGATGATGGGTCGCGAGTTTTCCATCAGCAACGAACCAGTAAATATACACCCCCCTCAGCGGCACTTCGCGCCCGTTGCGGTCGAGCGCGGTCTTCGAGGTGGTCAGCTTCATCACCGGCAGGTCGTACGGGTGTGGCTGGGCAATCGGAAGGGTGACCACCTCTCGTAGGTCAATCGTGAAACCCTGACCCGGCAGGCAGTATTCCGGCTTGTGGATCGAGGTGCGATCCTGCCCCATCAGCACGACGCTGTTTTCGATCCAGGTGCCGTCGGGGAACGTGTAGCGACGGCGGCCGTACGTGGTGTCCTCTGGCAGCCAATCAAGTTCCGCCTGGGTCACCGGCGTCGGCTTGGAAGTGCAGTCAACCACCTGCGCCGGCAACGCCACTCCGTTGGTAAGGACGACTTCGCCGACCTTGTTGTGCAGCAAGCGCAATCCCGGTTGGCCAAGCGCCTGGCCGGCGGAACTGAGTCGCGCCAAAAACAGCGCCGATGCCCCGACGAGCAGCAAGAACACAGCGAGGATGATTTGCCCCTGCCTACTCATTGGCCACCTCCGCCGCCGGCTTTGGCCGGTCGTCCTCCTTGATTACCCTGCCGAGGATCAACACACCGACGAACGCCGGCACATACGGCAGCAGACTCAGCAGACCGTTGTCGTGGACAAAATTCCCGGCGGCCTGGCCGCCCCCAGGTTTGGCTGCCTCCACTACCTCGGCGGCGAGGATGATCAGCGCCAGCCGAAACACATTTCCCGCTACAGCGAGTGGGAAGGCCGACCCGATGATGACCGCAGTTTTCCACCGCTTGCGAAAGGCGACGAAGCCGTATATCGCAAAGAACGCCAGAGTAACCGTGAGGCTGCGTATGCCGCTGCAGGCGGCGGCAATCTCGTAGGCGTAGCGGCGGCTAGAATCAAAAATCTGCACGCCTTCCTGAATGATGTCGACGCCCAGCAGCGTGCCGCAAATCCATCCGGTCATGTTGGACACCAGGTGCCGCAGCGGCACAGTGACAAAGTCTGCCATCGTCCCAAGCGGCACGGCGAACGCGAACAGGAAGCAGGGAAAGAAACTGGCCCGAAGCCAGACCGGCCCCCATACCAGCCCGGTCAGCGCGTACACGCCGAGATAAAACCCGACAATTGAGAGGCGCGTCTGTTGGATGACATAGCCGAGCAGATGCACCGCCAGCGCGAACGCCACCAGCGCCATCGCTGGCCACCAGTGGCGCTTTGGCGCGGCGAGCAACTCGTCGCGTTTCCAGTAGCACAGCCCTAGTACGATCAACGGGATGATGTAGCCTAGCTCGTCGTCTTTCGAGTTGCCGTAGGCATAGTTCATCCAGCCAAAAAGCGATGCGGTATCAACATAACCGAAGGTGGAGTTGCCGAGCAGGTGAAAGAAAACCAGCCAGGTCCCAAGTAGCACAAGAAACAGTGGCTTATCAGGCATCCCCTGCCAAAAGCGCGACAGTTCCTCCCCGATAGCGGGGCGGCTCGCTTCGGCGCTGGATTCAGGCTCGCTCATGACCGACGCGGCGAAGCGTAACGGGCCAAGCGCGGGACGGCGATTAAAACCGGCTCAAGCCCAGGAGCGGCGTAGCAGCCGGATGAAATTGCCGCTCATGATTTTGTCGATGTCGTTCGCCGAGTAGCCGCGTTGGCCAAGGAGTCCGGGCAGCTTTTGCAGGTCGGCGATGGTCTTCAGATCGCCCGGCGCTTGTTCGCGGCCGAAGCCGCCGTCGAGGTCGGTGCCGATGCCGGCGTGGTCAGCATTGCCGGCGAGTTGGCAGACGTAATCAATGTGATCGAGCACGTGAGAAAGTGCTACACCGGATATCTCCGGCGTCGTCACACCGCGCTCCCAGTCGGGGATAAGCATCCACGCATCGAACGCCGCGCCGACTACGCCGCCGCGTTCGAACACGCGCCGGAGTTGCTCGTCGCTGAGTTGACGGTCGCTTGGCACGAGGACGCGGCAGTTGCAGTGGCTCGCCCAGACTGCGCCGCCAAAAATATCCATTGATTCGTCAAGTGACTTGTCGCTCAAATGGGTCACATCAAGAATGATCCCCAAACGCTCCATCTCGCGCAGTAGATCCGGCCCCGCCGGGCCAAGGCCGCCACTCTCGTGGGTGCCGGGCGCGTAGGTGCCCGGGCCGTAATGCGCCGGGCCAAGCGCGCGCAGCCCGCTCTCGTATGCGCGCTCGAGGTGCTGCAGTGTCACCATAGAGTCCGCTCCCTCTAGGCTCAGGATGTAGCCGACAGGTAGGTCGTCGCGTGGGCCGTCGACCCACTTGGCCAAGTGCGCATCCAGTTGACCTAGGTCAGCAATCTGCGCCATCTCGCCGCGACGCTCCATCTCCCGGTACCAGGCGAGCTGGCCCTGCGTCTGCGACCAGGCCTGTTCCGGGGAATGCCAGCCGGGCAGTGGGTTGCCTCGCTTGGTGTAACGGGCGATCTGCGTGGCGACGCAGAGGCCGATGTTGCCACGGCGCATCTCCGGCAGGCAGACCGTGCCCAAGCCGCGGTCCTTCTTGTCGGCTTGACCGGACTCACGTTCGCAGATCTCGTCGAGCGGCCGCGACAGGTCGCGGTTCCACTCGAGGGCGTTCATCGAGAGGTCGAGATGGGCGTCGAGAATGAAGGGAATGCTGTCAGGCATGGCATGCGCTTGGCCAAGTGGCCAAGCGGCCCGCCAGTCAACGGCAGAACGCCCTGGCTGTGAAGCCCCGAGTTGCCAAGTGGGCCGCGCTTGGCCAAGCTGACTCGCGATGAAAGCCATCGTCGCCGCCCTGCTGTTGTTCATCGCCATGACCGCCCAAGCCAAGCCCATTGCCATCGTCATCCACGGCGGCGCCGGAAAGATCGACCGCGACACGCTCACGCCGGAGCGCGAGAGCCTCTACCACGACACGCTCAGGCAGGCGCTCCGGGCTGGGCACGCCATCCTCGACCAGGGCGGCACCGCGCTTGACGCCGTCGAGGCGGCCATCGTCGTCATGGAGGACGCGCCACTGTTCAACGCCGGCAAGGGCGCGGTCTTCACTGCGGAGGGCAAAAACGAACTCGACGCCTCGATCATGGACGGCCGCGCGCTGCAGGCCGGCGCCATCGGCGGCGTGACCACAGTGAAGAACCCCATCCGCGCTGCGCGCGCTGTGATGGAAAAGTCACCACACGTCTTGTTCACCAACCGCGGGGCGGAAAAGTTTGCCAGCGACAACGGGCTCGAGATGGTCGACCCCAAATACTTCTTCACCGAGCGTCGCTGGAAGCAGATTCAAACGTGGCGCAAGCAGCAGAAAGCCAAGCCGCAGGCCGCCGCCGAGCCGGATCGGCACGCTGACTACTTCGGCACTGTCGGCTGCGTGGCGCTGGATGCCAACGGCAACCTCGCCGCCGGCACCTCCACTGGTGGGATGACCGGCAAACGTTTCGGTCGCATCGGCGACTCGCCGATCATCGGTGCCGGTACCTACGCTGACAACCGCACCGCTGGCATCTCCTGCACCGGCCATGGCGAATACTTCATCCGGCACGCCGTCGCCCACGACATTCCGGCGCGAATGGCCTACAAGAACGAGAGCCTGGCCAAGGCCTCCGCCGACGTCGTGCACACCGTGCTCAAGCCGGTCGGCGGCTCCGGTGGCATCATCGGCGTCGACACGCACGGCAACGTCGTGATGGAGTTCAACACGCCGGCGATGAGCCGTGGCTTCATCGACCGGGACGGCAAAACAAAAACCGCCATCTTCAAGTAACTGCGCTTGGCCAGGCGGAAATCACTCGCCCACATGCTTCGGCTGATAATTGTGCTGGCGGGGTCTGCGGGGCATTAGTACTATTTGCCGGGAAAAGGCAAATCATCATGAAAAACATTCCTTTTTACATCATTACTGCTGCTCTGGTCGCGCTGGCACCACTTGCTCGGGCCGAGCACAAAACATCGTACGGCATTTATGGAACATCCCTGAAGGCCAAGACGGAGAAGCCGGACATCTTCGGCCGAACCAAGACCACGTACAAAAGCAACTCGTACAAGACGCTTGGAACGAGTGTGAGTGAGAAACCTGATATCTTTGGCCGCACTAAAACAACCTACAAGGACAGCACCTACAAGACACTGGGAACCACAGTGACTAAAAAGCCCGATATCTTCGGACGCAAGAAAACTGAGATTAAAGACAAGTACGGACGCGTCTTGGGAACGGCCGTTACTGAGAAGACGGACATCTTTGGCCGAGTTAAAACAACTTACAAAGACAAGTACGGACGCAAAGTAGGTTCAGCAACGACTGAGAAGTCTGATATCTTCGGCAATCGAAAGACCACCCACAAGGGGCACAACCCATTCAATTTTTTCCAGAAGAAGGAGAAGAAAGAATAGCGTAAAATTCTGCCTTTAAAGGCATTATGAGACAAATCTTAATTTCAACTTTTGCAGCGGCGGTTATGTTGCTGTTCGGCGGGCTTAATGAAGTTAATGCGGGGGATCCTTTGACGTATGAAGTCGTCGGAGACGCCGTTACCATCAAAGACTGTAAAGAGACGGCCTCTGGAGCGTTGACGATTCCCGCTACCTATGACCGAAAGCCGGTCACCAGCATTGGGAGTTGGGCCTTCTGGAACTGCACCAACTTGACGAGCGTAACGATACCCGACAGCGTCACCAGTATTGGGAATTTTACATTCCATAGTTGCAGTGACCTAAGGAGCGTGACGATTGGCAACAATGTAACCGATATTATGGCTGGGGCCTTTTTTCGTTGCGGTAGTCTGATGAGTGTAACGATTCCTGACAGTGTTATAAGCATTGATAGAGGGGCCTTCATAGACTGCGTTAGTCTGACGAGCATTGAGACGGGCAAAAGTAACGCCCGATATTCTTCTGAGGATGGGGTTTTGTTCGATAAACACAAAACTGAGTTGGTTCTATTTCCTGCCGGGAAAAGAGGTCATTACGCAATCCCTGACAGTGTCACTAGCATTGGGGATCGTGCCTTTAATTACTGCCGTGACCTGGTGAGCGTGACGATCCCCGACAGCGTCACGAGTATTGGGGGGGGTGCCTTCGAAAATTGCATTAGTCTGGCGAACGTGACGATCCCCGACAGCGTCACCAGCATTGGGAATTTTGCCTTCAATTACTGCCGTGACCTGGTGAGCGTGACGATTAGCAATAGTGTCACCAATATTGCGGAGGGCACCTTTTATATTTGCATCAATCTGACAAGTGTGACGATTCCCGATAGCGTCACCAGCATTGGAAATAGTGCCTTCGGTTGGTGCCTTAACCTGACGAATATCAATATTTCAGATAGCGTCACCAGCATTGATAGCAATGCTTTCTTGGGTTGCAGTAGTCTGACGAATGTGACCATTCCCAACAGCGTTACCAGCATTAGGGACAGTGCCTTCGAGC